>JBBWZU010000193.1:0-9304 GCA_039649225.1 Hyphomicrobiales bacterium
GCTGCGCGCCATGGACGGCGAGGGGCCGCTGACCTTGATCCAGATCGACCAGCATATCGACTGGCGCGATGACGTGAACGGCGTGCGCGAGGGCCTCTCCAGCCCGATTCGCCGCGCCTCGGAGATGGGGCATATCGGCGAGATCTTTCAGATCGGCCTGCGCGCCACGGGCAGCGCGCGCACCGAGGAAGTCGAGGCGGCGCGCACCTATGGGGCGCATCTGATCAGCGCTTATGAACTTCACGATCACGGCATGGAGGCGGTGCTTGACCGCATTCCGGACGGCGGACGCTATTATCTCACGGTCGATCTCGACGGAATGGATCCGTCGATCGCGCCGGGCGTCGCGGCGCCGTGCCCCGGCGGCGTCACCTTCCCGCAGGCGCGAAAGCTGATCCATGGCCTGGTGAAGAAAGGCCGCGTGGTCGGCATGGACGTCGTCGAAATCACGCCGCGCGACGACGTCAACCAGATCACCTGCATCACGGCCGGCCGGCTGATCGTCAACCTGATCGGCGCGGCGGTTCGCGCCAACTATTTCGAGAAGCGCCAATGAGCGATCTGACGTCCGCTGCGATCAAAGCTGCGGTCATGTCGCAGCGGAGCATGATCGAACGGCTGTTCGAGCGTCTGGCGGATGGAAGCCGGTCGGAGCCCGGCATCATGCGCGACACCTACGGAGCGGGCGAAAATTTCGCGCACAGGCTTCTTGCCGAGCATGCCGCGGATAAAGGCCTGCAGGTCCGCCACGACGCCGCCGCCAACAGCTATGTCACATGGCCGGGCACCGATCCGGATGCCGCTCGCATCCTGCTCGGCTCGCATCTCGATAGCGTGCCGCATGGCGGTAATTTCGATGGCGCCGCCGGTGTCGTCGCGGGCCTTGCCGTCATCGCGGCGCTCGACGGGCTCGGCTTGCGCCCGCGTTGCGACGTGACCGTGATGGGCATCCGCGCCGAGGAGAGCGTGTGGTTCGAGGTGTCGTATATCGGCAGCCGCTCCGCGCTCGGCAGTCTGCCCGAGGGCACGCTGGAGGCGCGGCGTATCGATACCGGTCGCACTCTGGCCAGCCACATCGCCGATTGCGGCGGTGACGTCGATGCGATCCGGCAAGGCCATCGGGAACTTGATCCGGCGTCGATCCGTGCCTTCCTGGAAGTGCATATCGAGCAAGCGCCGACGCTGATCGAAGCCGGCCTTGCGCTGGCGATCTGCAGCGGCATTCCGGGGAATTTCCGCTATCCGCAGGCGCGCATCCATGGCCGCCACGACCATGTCGGCACACCGCGGCGTTTTCGCCGCGACGCCGCGATGGCGGGCGCTGATCTGGCCATGGCGCTCGATCAGATCTGGGAGGCGCAGGAGAAAGCCGGCATCCCGCTCGCCGTCACCTTTGGCCGCTTCCACACCGATGCGGCGGTGCACGGCATGACGACCGTGCCGGGCGCGTTCGAGTTCAGCCTCGATGTGCGCGCCTATGATCCGGCCGTGCTGTCCGACATTGAGGCGCGGATGCTGGCGATCATTCGTGAGATCGAGCTGCGGCGAAACGTCAGCTTTGACCTCGGCCGGCGGGCGTCGGCGAGCGTCGGTGTGGTCGACCCGGACATCATCATGCAGATGGAGGCGGCCGCGCAGGATCTCGGTATCCCGACCATGCGGCTCGGCAGTCCTGCATCGCACGATGCTGCGGCGTTTGCGGCGGCCGGTGTGCCGGCCGGCATGCTCTTTGTGCGCAATGAACATGGCAGCCACAATCCACGGGAGCATATGGAGATCGACGATTTCCTCGATGCCTGCGCGGTGCTGGCGCGCTGGGTCGCGGATCACGCGGTTTGAGGCGTCTATAAGCGGGCTGAATAGTAAAGATGCCATGCGAATTCGATCCGCCGTCCGGTTCCGCCTATCGTCGTCATGGTGCGATGTGTGCCAAGCTTTGCTGACCGTGGAGATCCGATGAGCCGTTTCGCCGTAGCTGCATCCGCTTTGCCGGGCATCGAGGACACACGGATCGCCGGCGCGATCCGTGTGGGCGAGCGTGTCTTCCTCAGTGGCGCCACGGCGCTCCAGCCGGATGGCAGCATTCGGGGACTCGGCGATTCAGCCGCGCAAACGCATGCCGCGCTCGATCGACTGGAAGTAGCGCTCGCCGCCGCCGGAGGCTCGCTCGCCAGTCTCACCAAGCTCACCACCTGCGTGGTCGATCGCGGCTTTCGGACCGCCGCCTACGGCGTCATCGCCGAGCGGCTGCCGAATGTGCGTGCCGTGAGCACCGGTCTCGTCGTTGCGGGTCTCGCTTTGCCGGAGTTGATCGTCCAGATCGACGCGGAAGCTGCAATTCCATCCCGTCCTCCCCGCTACACGCGGCCCTACACTTTCGAGAGCTGGCACGGCCAGGGATTCCCCTGGCAGGGTTCGATGGTGCTTGCCACCGACGAGGAATTCTTCGTGCGTGGCCAGACCGGGGCCGGGCTTGACCATTCGGGCATCAAGGCGACCGGCCGTTCGGTGGCGGATGCCGGCGCACAGGCCGATCTGGCGCTGTCTAATCTGGCGACGCTGCTCGGCGAGGCCGGCGCCACGATGGACGATATCTGCAAGATCACGGTCTATATTGGCGACCGGGCGTACCGGTCGGCGGTCTACCCCATGATCGGCAAGCATTTCGGCGGCGTCCGGCCGGTCTCGACCGGCATCATTACTACCGGTTTTGCGCGGCCGGACATTCTGTTCGAGATCGACGTCACCATTATCCGCAAGCAGAATGGACAACCGCACGCGCGGCTGCGGCCCTATCATTCCGGCGCCGCAAGATACGGTCATCATCGCCAGCAACTCGACTGCGAGTTCTGCATGGCGGTGGTCGCGGGCGACCGGATCATCCTGCGCGGGCAGACCGGGATGGGGCTCGACGAGGTGCTGCATGGGGCCGGTGACGCCAAGGCGCAGGCCGAGAAGGCGATGGAGAATGTCGCGACCCTGCTGGCGGAAGCCGGAGCCGGTCTGGACGACGTCGTCAAGGCGACAGTCTACGTGACCGATCGGGCCTTCATGGCCGGCGTCAATGACGTCGTTCTGCGCCGGCTCGGCGACAACGCGCCGGCCTTCACCACGCTGGTGGTGAAGGGCCTCGCAAGTCCCGAGCTGCTCATGGAGGTCGACATCGTGGCTGTCGCCAAGGAGCGCGAATGACCTTCTCGATCGCGGGGCGTTGCGCGCGCACCGGCATGTTCGGCGTGGTGGTGACGACGTCGTCGCTCGCCGTCGGCTCGCGCTGTGCATTCGCTAAAGCTGGTGTCGGCGCCGCTTTGACCCAGCATCGCACCGACCCGCGGCTCGGGCCGCTCGGGATCGAACTGATGGAACGCGGCTTCACTGCCCGGCAGGCGATGGACGCTGTCGTCGCCGCGACGCCGCATCGCGACTGGCGCCAGCTGGCCTTCATCGACCGCGAGGGAGGCACGGCCTCGTTCAGCGGGACGCTGGTCAAGCCTGAGCGCGGCGAGGTGCACGGCCGCGGCTGCGTCGCGCTTGGCAATATCGTGCGTTCGGCCGAAGTGCCCGTCGCCATGGTGCGGACCTTCGAAGCCGATCCGGATGCCGCGCTGGCGACGCGGCTCATCGCGGCGCTGGAGGCCGGGGACAGAGCGGGCGGCGAGTTCCGGCCGCTCGTTTCGGCGGCACTTTTGGTCGTCGATCGGCAGTCCTTTCCGTTTGTCGACCTGCGCGTTGATAGCGATCCGGCGCCGATCGCCGCCTTGGCAAAGCTCTGGCGCGACTACGCGCCGCTCGCCGAGAATTTCGTCGAACGCGCCACCGAACCCGACACCGTCGTCATCCCGCCAACCTGACAACAGAGGGAAACCAATGCGACGAATTTTTAGCATTCTGGTCCTCGCGCTCGGCCTTTGCGGCGCGGGCGCGATCGCACCGGCTGGCGCTCAAGGGACAATCCGCGTGGCGCTTGGCACCACGCTGAGCCAGCTCGATCCCGCCAAGACGACGATCGGCGACGAATACGTCTATGTGCATCTCGTCTTCAACGGGCTCTCGCGCATCGATCCCGATATGAGCGTCAAGCCAGACCTCGCCGAAAGTTGGACCGCCTCGGACGATCTCAAGATCTGGACCTTTCGGCTGCGCCAGGGCGTGAAATTCCATCACGGCCGCGTGCTCGACTCCGAAGACGTCGTCGCGACGGTGCGGCGGATTCTCGATCCCGCGACCGGATCGCGCGCGCGCACCAATCTCACGATGGTCGAGACCGTCGAGGCGGTCGATCCGCTGACCGTGCGCTTCAAACTGAACCAGTCCTATGCGGGCTTTGCCGACGTCTTCGCGGACCGGCAGATGCGGATCGTCGCCAAGGACAGGCTGGGCGAGCTTTCGACCCAGCCGATCGGCACCGGCCCGTTCGTGTTCAAATCCTGGTCGCCGGGCGATCGCCTGGAACTCGCGAAGAACCCGGACTATTTCGAAAAGGGAATGCCGAAGCTCGACGGCGTGACGCTCCGCATCATCCCTGAGTCCGCGGCGCGCATCGCGGCGCTCGAATCCGGCGCGATCGATATCGTCTGGAGCATGCCCTACGAGTCGGTCGACAAGTTCAAGAACCATCCGGCGGTGCGTGTCGACGGCATCTCGACGCCGACCTGGGACGGCGTGATCCTGAACAACGACCGTCCACCTTTTAATGATCTGCGCGTGCGCAAGGCGCTGGCGCTGACGATCGACAAGGCCGCGATCGTCGAACTCGCCCTGTTCGGGCAAGGCGAACCCACTTTCAGTCCGATCCCGCCGAGCCATCCCTATTTCAACAAATCGTTGCCGGTCCCGGCGCCCGATATCGCGCAGGCGAAGAAGCTGTTGGCCGATGCCGGCTATCCGAACGGCTTCGACGTGCCGATGCAGGTTCCGCAGGAGCGCGAGCAGCGTGTGCGCGTCGGCGTGGCGGTGCGCGACATGGCGAGAGCCGCCGGCATCCGCATCAATGTCGAGCGGGTGCCCTTCGCCTCCTACACGGCGAATGTTGCCGGCAAGGCCCAGATGTATGTCGATGGATATTTCGCGCGGCCGACGATCGATACCGCGATCTACCCATTCTATCATTCCGCAGGAAGCTGGAACAAACAGCTCTGGCTCTACAAGGACGCGCGCGTCGACCAGATCCTCGACGACGCCCGCAAGACCAATGACGAAGCGGCGCGCAAGGCCTTGTTCGAGCGCTTTCAGGCCGTGGTGGAGGAAACCGTGCCGGGGATCATCGCCTATTCGGCGGCCCACGTGAACGGTGTGGCCAAGAAGGTCGAAAACTTCCGCTCGACGCCGATGCAATGGCTGGAGCTGAAGGGCGTCTCGCTGAAACCCTAAAGCAGGAGCGGCATCGATGATCGGATATGTCGCACGACGCCTCGTCTTCGTGGTGCTCGTGCTGATCGCGGTCTCGATGCTGGTATTCGGCATCACGGCGTTGCTGCCCGCCAATGTCGCCTACCTGATCCTCGGCCCCTTCGCCCAGCCCGAACAGGTGCACGCGCTTGAGGTCAAGCTCGGGCTCAACGATCCGGTCTGGCAGCAATATCTGCGCTGGGCGGGAGGATTCCTCACCGGGAACCTTGGTGAATCCACGCTGATGAACCGGCCGATCGCGCCGCTTCTGGCCGAGGCGATCGGCCGCTCGCTGATGCTCACCGGTGTCTCCTTCGTGCTTATCGCGCTGATCGGCGTCGGCCTCGGCATCGTGGCGGCGCTGCGTCACGGCCGCGCCCTCGATCACGGCGTTTCGGTCGCGACCTATCTCGGCATCGCGGTGCCGGAATTTTTCTGGGCCATCGTCGTCATCATCATCTTCGCCGCCTGGCTCGGATGGTTGCCCGCCTCGGGTTACGAGCCGCTCTCGGCCGGCGTCTGGATCTGGGCCAAACACCTGATCGCGCCGACGATCACGCTGGTCTTCGGCCATCTCGCGCATGTCTCGCGGCTGACGCGCTCCAGCATGATCGAGGTGATGCAGAGTCCTTATATTACGGCGGCGCGCGCCAAGGGGCTGCCCGAGCGCGTCGTCGTGCTGCATCACGCGCTGCGCAACGCGCTCCTGCCGGCCATCACGGTGCTGGCGCTCGATTTCGGACGGCTGATGGGCGGCATCGTGGTGGTCGAGACCGTCTTCGCCTATCCGGGTCTCGGGCGGCTCATCGTCTTCTCGTTCCAGAACCGCGACCTGCCGACGCTGCAGGCGGCCATCCTGGTCATCGCGGCGATCTACGCCTTTGCCAGTCTGGTGGCGGACCTGCTCTACGCCCGCCTCAACCCCAAGATCCGCTTCGGCCGCAATGTCGCTTGATCAGGCCTCAGACGCTGCCCCGCACGCGCCGCCGCGTCGGCCGATGCCGCTGCAGCTCAAGGCCGGCCTGATCATCGTTGGGACCATCGTGTTGCTCGGCCTGCTGGCGCCGTGGATCGCACCTCATCCGTGGGACACGATCTCGATGCGCACCCGCTTTTTGGCCCCGAACGCCACTTACTGGTTCGGGACGGATGAATATGGCCGCGACGTGCTCAGCCGGCTTCTGATGGGCGCGCGGCTCTCGCTTGCCATGGGAGTGAGCGCGACTCTCGTCAGCCTCGCAGTCGGCGTACCAATCGGCCTTGCGGCCGGCTATTTTCGCGGCTGGATCGATGAGGCGCTGATGCGCGGCGCCGACGTGCTGATGGCGATCCCGCCGATCATGCTCGGCCTGCTCGTCCTTGCCGTCACGCCGCCGGCGCTGTGGAAAACCGCCGTCACCGTCGGCTTCGTCTACATCCCGCTGATCGCGCGGCTCGCCCGCAGCGTGACGCTCTCGCTCGCCAATGAAGACTTCATCCAGGCCGCGCGGGCGCGCGCGGAGAGCGCCTCCTACATTCTGTTTCGCGAAATCCTGCCGAACGCTTGGCCGCCGCTGATCGTCGAGGCGAGCCTGCGCGTCAGCTATGCGATCCTGCTTGGCTCGGCGCTGAGTTTTCTTGGCCTCGGCGCGCAGCCGCCGAGTTCGGACTGGGGGCTGATGATCTCCGAGGCGCGCTCGTTTCTCGATCGCGCGCCCTGGATCGCGCTCGCGCCCGGCCTTGCCATGTGTCTGCTGGTGATCGGCATCAATCTCGTCGGCGATGGTGCGCGCGAGCGGCTCGATCCGCGCCTCAAGGCGCGCTTGGGAAAGCACTGATGCTGACCATCGAAGACCTGACGGTTCGCTACAGGACGCCGGGCGGCGAGATCGAGGCGCTGTCCGCGATTTCACTTGCCGTCGCGAAGGGCTCCACGCTGGCGTTGGTAGGCGAATCCGGTTCCGGCAAGAGCACCGTCGCGCTCGCCGCGATGGGCCTGCTGCCGCCCGAGGCGCGCGCGTCCGGGCATATTCGGTTCGACGGGGAAGACATTTTGACGATGGGCGCGGAAGCGCGCCGTCAACTGCGCGGCTCGCGCATCGGGCTCGTCTTCCAGGATCCGTTCTCGGTACTCAACCCGTCGCTGCGCATCGGCGACCAGGTCGGCGAAGGACTCATTCACCATCGCGGCTTTTCGCCGCAACGCGCCTTCGCGCGCGCGGTCGAGCTTCTCGACGAGGTGGGCATCATTAAACCCGAAAGCGTCGCGAAGGCCTATCCGCATGAGCTATCGGGCGGCATGCGCCAGCGGGCCTTGATTGCGGGCGCGCTCGCCTCGGAGCCCGAGCTGCTGATCCTCGACGAACCGACCACGGCGCTCGACGTCACGATCGAGGCGCAGATCCTGGATCTGCTGGAGCAGTTGCGCGCCAAACGCGGCCTGACCATGCTGTTCATCAGTCACAATCTTGGCGTGGTGCGCCGCATCGCCGACGAGGCCGCGGTCCTCTATGCGGGAGAGATCGTCGAGCACGGCAAGACCGAGGACGTGCTGCAGCGGCCGGTCCATCCCTACACCAAGGGTCTTCTTGCGGCGATCCCGCGCCTTGAAGAGAAGAAGAACCGCCTTGCCGCGATCCCCGGTCGCTTGCCCGACTTGCGCCATCCGCCGTTAGGCTGCCGTTTTGCCAAGCGCTGTCCGTTCGCCACGCCCGAGAGTGAGGCGCCGCAGGCGTTGCGCGCAGTCGGTTCGCGCAAGGTCCGTTGCACGCGCGCCGAGGATCTGCGCGACACGCCATGGCCGCAACTGGCCGATGGCGCGGAGCCCGCTCCGGTGGTGCGAGCGGCCGAGGTGGACGCGATCGTCGCGGTGTCGGACCTGACCAGGAGTTTCAGCCTGAGCAGCGGCGCGATTTCGTTCGAGGGCTGGCGCCCGGTGATCAAGTCCGTTCGCATCACGCCGGTCGACGATATCTCGCTTCAAGTCATGGCCGGCGAAGTGCTCGGGCTCGTTGGCGAATCCGGTTCGGGCAAGACGACACTCGGGCGCACCATCCTGCGCCTGATCGAACCTGATTCCGGCACGATCCGCATCGCCGGGCAAACCGTCTCCGGCAGGCCGCAGGGCGCGCTCGAACAGATGCGCCGCGTGGCCCAGATCGTGTTCCAGAATCCCGACTCCTCGCTCAATCCGCGCAAGACCATTCGCGAATTGCTCGGCCGGCCGATCGCGCGCTTTGGACTTGCTCCGTCGGCTGAGATTCCGGCCCGCGTCAATGCGCTGCTCGATCTCGTCCGGTTGCCGGCGCACTACGCCGACCGCTACGCGCATCAAATGAGCGGCGGCGAGAAGCAGCGCGTCGGCATTGCCCGCGCCTTGGCGACGGAGCCGCGCTTCATCGTCTGCGACGAACCGGTCTCGGCGCTCGATGTCTCGGTGCAGGCGGCGATCGTCAATCTTCTGGCCGATCTGCGCGACCGGCTCGGCGTCGCCTATCTGTTCATCTCGCACGACATCTCGGTCGTGGCGCATCTTGCCGATCGCATCGCCGTCATGCATCAGGGTAAGATCGTCGAGATCGGACCGGCCGAACAACTCATGCGCAGTCCCCAGCATGCCTATACGGCAAAGCTGCTTGCGGCCGTGCCGCGTGTCGACGGGCCTGCCGTTAGGAAAGCTGCGGCGATAATTGCGTCGTGAAGACGGCTGTCGATGGACACGAAGTGCCGCCCAAAGCGTGCATTCATCCTGGTAAAGGCTTCAGGAATTTCAAACCGATACGCACAGAGTCTTCCCGCAGATAGGCTTAAAAGTCTATTAAAGTGATATATCTGTAAAATACAATCATGGGTTCAGTTTGGCAGAACGAACTCAAAATTCGTTGTCGATTCAATGATGCCGGCACGGGCTCGTCATCACGAAAACGTCGCTTGTGAC
>JBBWZU010000021.1:0-5471 GCA_039649225.1 Hyphomicrobiales bacterium
GGGCCGCGCGCCTACTACACGCTCCGCGACATGGACTCGCATGACATCAAGTTCGGCATGCGCTGGATGCTCCAGCCTGAGCAACAGCAGCCGGCCTACATGCCGCCGCTGGTGCGCAAGGGCTGATCGCCTTCACGACGGACGGACCGATAGCGGCGCGGGCATTGCCCGCGCCGTTTTCGTTTGGGGATCTTGCGCTCGCCCAGATCAAAATGACCGCGGCTAACCGTCCATTAAGGTTAATGCCGCATAATCAAGCCTAGTCAGTGCTGGATAAAAAGGGTTGGGTCATGCGTCGCATGCGTTGGTTGCTGTGTGGTCTTGCGTTCATCGGAGCGGCGCAACAGGCGCGCGCTGCCGATCTTGGCGATGCCTTCCTGCGCGGCTCAAGCACCATCGTCAATACCAATGGTGGCATCACGTGGGACGGCGCATATGTCGGCGGCCATTTCGGCGGGGCGGCATCCGGGACCGACTTCAGCGGCGCCACAAAGTCGCTGGTCGCTTTTCTGCTGCGCAATACGACGATCGAAAATGAAAATC
Organism: Hyphomicrobiales bacterium; assembly: GCA_039649225.1. Taxonomy (GTDB): domain Bacteria; phylum Pseudomonadota; class Alphaproteobacteria; order Rhizobiales; family Xanthobacteraceae; genus PALSA-894. The sequence goes on from JBBWZU010000021.1 coordinate 544, forward strand.
ATGTGTCCGGCTGGACCACGCTCAGCAAGGGCGACACCACCGGCACCAGCTATGGCGGGTTCGCCGGCTACAACATGCAATGGGATCAGGCTGTCCTCGGCATCGAGGCGAATTATAACCGCACCAGCCTCATGATGTCGGCAAACGACTCGATGCGGCGGCTGTTCTCAACCTCGGACGGTTACAACAACGATGTTCAGGTCGATGCCGCCTCGAGCATCCACATCACGGATTACGGCACGTTGCGCATGCGCGGCGGCTGGGCGGCCGGCAACTTCATGCCGTACGGGTTCGTCGGCTTTGCGCTCGGGCGTGCCGACGTGACGAACAGCGCGCGGGTGATTGCCTCCGGTACTAAAGCCGGCTCGCCGCCTTACAGCGCCGATACCCAGACCGCAGTGACCAGGACCGGCGATTTCGCCTACGGTTTCGCCACGGGTCTCGGCGTCGACGTTGCATTGATGCAGAACATCTTCGTTCGCGCCGAATACGAATACGTGCAGTTCGGGCAGTTCAACGATCTCAAGACCCATATTCATACCGCGCGCATCGGCGGCGGTCTCAAGTTCTAGAATTCGTGTGCTAGAACTCGCGTTTCGGGATACCGGCGGCGCGCGGCGGCAGGCTGCGCGCCGCTCGCATTTTGATGGTTGCAGTTGAAACGAGCTTGACGGCGCTGCGCTCCTTCCTTATTCCCGCGCGTGGGACACCTCTCCCCAACGAGAGGCTGCTATCTGGAAGGATAGATTTATGACCACGACGATGCCCGGCGTACGCCCGGTGACCCCGCACTTCTCGTCCGGCCCCTGTGCCAAGCGCCCCGGCTGGACCCTCCAAGCCCTCAAAGATGCTTTTCTTGCCCGCTCGCACCGCGCCAAAGGCGGCAAGGGCAAGCTCAAGCGCGCGATCGAAGATACGCGCGCGGTGCTCGAAGTGCCCGCCGACTATCTGATCGGCATCGTTCCGGCTTCCGATACCGGCGCGGTTGAAATGGCTTTGTGGTCGATGCTGGGGCCGCGCCCCGTCACCATGATCGCGTGGGAGTCGTTCGGTGAGGGCTGGGTCACCGACATCGCCAAGCAGCTCAAGCTGAAGGATGCGACGCTGGTCAAGGCGCCCTACGGCGCGCTGCCGGATCTTTCCACGGTCGATCCGAAATCCGATATCGTATTCACCTGGAACGGCACCACCTCGGGCGTGCGCGTGCCAAATGCCGACTGGATCGCCGCAGATCGCGAGGGTCTGGCGATTTGCGATGCGACCTCGGCGGCATTCGCCCAACCGCTCGACTGGCCGAAACTCGATGTCGTGACCTTCTCGTGGCAGAAGGCGCTCGGCGGCGAGGCCGCGCACGGCATGCTGATCCTTTCGCCGCGCGCGGTTGCGCGCCTTGAGAGCTATACGCCGCCATGGCCGATGCCGAAGATCTTCCGCATGACCAAAGGCGGCAAGGTCAATCGCGGCATCTTCGAAGGCGAAACCATCAATACGCCCTCGATGCTCGCCGTCGAAGACTACCTCGACACGCTCGCCTGGGCGAAGTCGGCCGGCGGGCTCAAGGGTCTGATGGCGCGCGCGGATGCGAACGCCAAGGTGCTCCACGACTGGGTGGAGAAAACCCCATGGGTCGCGAACCTTGCCGACGTCGCGGCGACGCGCTCGAATACATCCGTGTGCCTCAAGATCGTCGATCCGGCGATCACCTCGCTCTCGGTCGATGCGCAATGGGCCTTCGTGAAGGACCTCGTCGCGCTGATCGAGAAGGAGGGCGCAGCCTACGACATCGCGACGCATCGCGACGCGCCGCCGGGCCTGCGCATCTGGTGCGGCTGCACGGTCGAAAAATCCGACGTCGCGGCGTTGACGCCGTGGATCGACTGGGCGTTTGCGCAGGCAAAAGCGTCGCTGCCTAAGGCGGCCTAGCTTTCTTGATCCCTCCCCTGAAAGGGGAGGGTCGACGCGAGCGTAGCGAGCGTCGGGGTGGGGTGATCTTTCATCTCGCCCCAACAAAAAGTCCATTTTGAATCTTGACCCCGGCCCTTCGGGCCGACCCTCCCCTTAAGGGGAGGGGAAAGGAAGCAAGCCATGGCTCCGCGCGTCCTTATTTCCGATGCTCTTTCTCCGGCGGCCGTCCAGATCTTCAAGGATCGCGGCATCGAGGTCGATTTCCAGCCCAAGCTTGGCGCCGACAAGGAGAAGCTCGCCGAACTGGTCGGCGGGTTCGACGGTCTTGCGATCCGCTCCGCCACCAAGGTGACGCCGAAGATTCTGGAGAAGGCGAAGAACCTGAAGGTGATCGGCCGCGCCGGCATCGGGGTCGATAACGTCGATATCCCGGCCGCCACCGCCAAGGGCATCATCGTGATGAACACGCCCTTCGGCAACTCGATCACCACCGCCGAACATGCCATCACGCTGATGCTCGCGCTCGCGCGCCAGATCCCGCAGGCGGACACTTCGACGCAGGCCGGCAAGTGGGAGAAGAACCGCTTCATGGGCGTCGAGATCACCGGCAAGACCCTCGGCGTGATCGGCGCCGGCAATATCGGATCGATCGTGGTCGATCGCGCGCTCGGCCTGCGTATGCGCGTGATCGCCTATGATCCGTTTCTCTCGCCCGAACGCGCGGTCGATCTCGGGGTGCACAAGGTCGAGCTCGATGAACTGTTCCGGCGCGCCGACTTCATCACGCTGCACACGCCGCTGACCGAAAAGACCAAGAATATCGTGGATGCCACAGCCTTCGCGAAGATGAAGAAGGGCGTGCGCATCATCAATTGCGCGCGCGGCGGCCTGGTCGACGAGCATGCGCTGCGCGAGGCGCTCGACTCCGGGCGGGTCGCGGGCGCGGCCTTCGATGTGTTCACCGAGGAGCCCGCGACCGCGAACCCGCTGTTCGGCCACCCCAACGTTGTCTGCACGCCGCATCTCGGTGCCGCGACCACCGAGGCGCAGGAGAATGTCGCCCTTCAGGTGGCCGAGCAGATGTCGGACTACCTGTTGCAGGGCGCGATCTCCAATGCGGTGAACTTCCCGTCGATCACGGCGGAGGAAGCCCCCAAGCTCAAACCCTTCATCGCGCTGGCCGAGAAGCTCGGCTCTTTCGCCGGGCAATTGACCGAGACCGGCCTGAAGAAAGTGCAGATCTCCTACGAGGGCGTCGTTGCGCAGATGAAGGTGAAGGCGCTCACCTCCGCGGCGGTCGCCGGGCTGCTGCGGCCGATGCTGCAGGATATCAACGTGGTATCGGCCCCGATCATCGCCAAGGAGCGCGGCATCGTGGTTGAGGAGCTGACGCGCGACGGGCATTGCGACTATGAAAGCCTCATCACGGTGACGGTCGAGACCGAACGCGGGCCGCGCGGGATTTCCGGAACCGTGTTTGCCGACGGCCGACCGCGCATCGTCAACATCAAGGGCATCCGGATGGACGCCGAGTTCGGCCGCTCGATGATCTACATCACCAATCTCGACAAGCCCGGCTTCATCGGCACGTTCTCCGGCACGCTCGGCCAGGCCGGCATCAACATCGCGACCTTCCATGTCGGCCGTGAATCGCCCGGCGGCAATGCCATCGCGCTGATCGAGATTGACGACGAGATGCCGGCGGACGTGCTCGAGAAGGTCAAGGCGCTCCCGCAGGTACAGTCGGCGCGGCAGTTGAAGTTCTAAAGCCGCTCCGCCTGGCCAGTGGATGTGCTAAGATGAGGCAGATTGAGGAGGCTAAAAATCGGATGGCGCGCCCTATCGTCATACATGCAGACTGGGATGCCGACGCTGGCGCCTGGGTTGCGACGACCAGCGATCTGCGCGGGCTCGTCACCGAAGCCGAGACCATCGAGGCCTTGCGCGCGAAGCTGCCCGGGATGATTCATGATCTGCTTGAGGAATATGGCATCTCCGATCTGCCAGCCTCGATTGAGATCATAGCGCGTGCCAGCGACACCCTGACCGCCGCCGAATAGGCGTGCCAGATGGCTGATTTTGTCTCGATCTTGTTCGTCTCCTGAGGGACAGCGGTTACGAATTCAAACACCAGGGGCGAGGCGACCACGAAATTTGGTGGAATGAGCAGACGGGCGTTCGCGTTACCGTGGATAAGAAACTAAAATCGAGAAACACCGCCAACGCGATTTTGAAGGACGCGGGACTCCCCAAGGCATTTTGACGCGTCCGTGCCCCGAAGCCGCCGGTGGCCGGCCTTATGGAAACCTGAATTTCGCGAGTTCCATGGCGCGGGGTCGAAGGCCTGCCAGAGGAAACACCCATGAAGCTCTTGTTTGCAAGCCTGCCTGTCGCTTGCGTTCTCGTCCTTGCCGGCGCGGTGTCGACGCTCGCCGCCGAGATCGATGTCACCTCGGCGATCGATACCGTCACGGTCTATCCGGACGGCGCGACCGTCACACGGCTGATCAATATCGACCTGCCGGCCGGTGATTCGACGCTTATCGCAAAGGACTTCCCGCCCGGTCTCGATCCGTCCTCGCTGCGCGTGGAAGGCGAGGGCACAGGCGTCACCATCGGCGCCATCGATGCGCGTCCGCCGCGCGCCGAGCGTCCCGTGATCGCGCCCGAGATCGAGAAGCGGATCGAAACGCTGCGCGATGAACGTCAGGTGCTCGAAGACAAGATCGCGGCCGAGGCCGCCCGCAAATCGTTTGCGCAGCGCTTTGCCAACAATGTGCCGTTCGGTCTTGGCGAGAAGGGCGAAGCGCGCCCGCTGACCGAATGGCGCGCGGCCTTCGGCGCGGTCGCCGAGGAGACCGCAGCGGCCGACAATGCGATGCGCGAGGCGCGGCTGAAGCAGCGCGAGATCGATCGCGAGCTTGCGCGCCTCGACGCGCAGCTCAAGACCAATCCGCCGCGCAAGATGGAAGTGCGCGTCGACCTTGCGGCCCATGGCGCCGGGCGTTCGGCGTTCCGCGTCA
>JBBWZU010000115.1:0-6641 GCA_039649225.1 Hyphomicrobiales bacterium
GTCGTAGGCGATACGATCGTTGAACAGCAAGTCGTTGCTGTGCGCCAGGGCGAGCCGGCCGCCTTCGACCAAGGAGAGAGCCGTCGTATACGGCGGATGCACGTGCAGCACCACCTGCGCCTGCGGATGCATCAGATGGATGCGCGAATGAATGTGGTGGGCCACCTTGCGCAATTCGCCCTTGCCCGAGACGACATTACCGTTGAGATCGCAGACGAGCAGGTCGCTCGCCCGGATTTCATGGAAGATCATGCCGCGCGGATTGATCAGCATGTACTCGGTGTCGGGGATCATCGCGCTGTTGTGGTTGCCGATCCCCTCGTTCCATTTCTCGCGCGCGCTGAGCCGAAACGTCGCCGCGAGATCGACTCGCAACGCCCACTCGGCGGCGTCTGCGTCCTTCAACACGTGCAATTGCGCCATGACTGGCTCCAATCTTGTCTGCGGCAGGATCGTGGTTCAGTAGATACGAAGACCCGCTTGCCTTCAATGTGCGCCAGGTGCCGTCGCGTGCGGAGAGAAGCGCGCGCCCTTCATCTCGCCCAGCCGAATCGTAGGGCGGGCAAAAGGCGGACACGAGTACGCTGACGAAACGCACCGAACGATGCGCCGTTGCCCGCCGAGAGCCTGACGGCGGGCACGCCGCGCAACACCTGAGCAACATCGAAATGGCGAGCAGGCGGCTTTGCCCGCCCTACGCGCTGCTTATGCGCTGGCGGCCTGCCGCCCCTTCATCTCGCCCAGATAGGCCTGCTGTACCATCTCGTTGTCGCGCAGGCTTTTGGCGTCGCCCGCGACCACCACCTCGCCGGTCTGCAGCACATAGCCGTAGCTCGCAATCGACAACGCCATGTTGGCGTTCTGCTCGACCATGAAGATGCTGGTGCCCTGGCGGTTGATCGTCTGGATGATCTCGAAGACCTGGTCGACGAAATGCGGCGACAGCCCCATCGAAGGCTCGTCCATGCACAACAGCCGCGGCCGTGCCATCAGCGCGCGCGCCATCGCCACCATCTGCTGCTCGCCTCCCGACAGCGTGCCGGCGATCTGGCCGAGGCGCTCGCGGATGCGCGGGAACAGCTCGAACACCCGGTCGAGATCGGCGGCGATCTCTCCCTTGTCGTTGCGGGTGAAGGCCCCCATCTCGAGATTCTCCAGCACCGTCATCCGGGGAAACAGGCGGCGCGCTTCGGGCACCGGCGCGATGCCGCGGCGCACCCGATCGGCGGTCGATAGCGTGTTGATGACCTCGCCGGCGTAACTCACCGTGCCGCTGCGCGGGCGCACCAGCCCGAGGATCGTCTTCATCGTGGTCGACTTGCCCGAGGCGTTGCCACCGAGCAGGCACACGATGTCCCCTTCGTCGACCCGGTAGTTCACGCGCTTGAGCACATGAAGCTCGCCGTAATAGGTGTCGACGTCCGTGAACTCAAGAAGCGGCGCGCGCCGCGGTGCGACCAAGATAGGCACTCAATACATCCTCGTTGCGGTGAACCTCCTCGGGGGCGCCCTCGGCGATCTTCTCGCCGTGATCGAGCACGATCACCGTGTCGGCAATCTCGTTGACCACGTTGAGCTTGTGCTCGATCAGCAGAATGGTGATGCCGCGCTCGCGCAAGCTCCTGATCTGGTCGGTCAGCTCGAGCGTCTCGGTCGGGTTCATGCCGGCGGTCGGCTCGTCGAGCAGCAGGAGCGCGGGCTCGGAGACGAGCGCGCGGGCGATTTCGAGCCGGCGGCGATTGGCGTAGGAGAGCGTGCGCGCGAGGTGCGCGACGCGCGGCAGCAGGCGATTGCCGAAGATGGCAAGGACGCTCAACGCGCGCTTGCGCGCCTCCTCCTCCTCGCGGCGCACCCGCGGCGGACGGATCACGGCGCCGAGCGCGCCGGTCGCGGTGCGCGCATGGGTGCCGACCAGCACGTTGTCGGTCACCGTCATGTTGGCGAACAGGCGAAGGTTCTGAAACGTGCGGGCGATGCCGCGCTCGACGATCAGGTGCGGCGCGAGGCCAGTGATGTCCGCTCCGGCGAGCCGCACCGTGCCGGCGTCGGGCTTGACCATTCCGGTGATCAGGTTGAACAGCGTCGTCTTGCCCGAGCCGTTGGGGCCGATGACCGCGACGATGCTGCCGGCCCTGACGGTGAGATCGACATTCTGCAGCGCCTTGATGCCGCCATAGGCCTTGCGCAGGCCGCGCACCTCGAGCAATGGCGTTGCAGGGTCTTCCGAGCGGCGCGCCACGGCAAACTCGGCGGAAATGCCGCCGCGCGAGGGGACGGCGGTCTGCTCCGCGTAGCTCAGCGCGGTCACGGTACGCTGCGCCGGAATGAGGCCCTCGCGCCGATAGAGCATCATCACCACCAGAATGATCCCGAAGATGAGCTCGATCGACTGGACGAGTTCGATCTGCTCGAGAAACCCGATGCCGGTGACACGGCCGAGCGCGTGGAGCCATTGGCTGAGATCCTGCAGGAACCAGGATTGCAACAGCTGCAGGATGAGCGCGCCGAGCACGACGCCGGCGACGCTGCCCATGCCGCCGAGCACGACCATGACGAGCACCATCACGGAGACCGGGAAGGTGAACATTTCCGGCGTCGCGGTCTGCAGCTTGGCGACGTAGAACGTCCCGGTCATGCCGGCGAAGGCGGCGCCGATCCCAAAGGCGAGCAGCTTCAGCTTCGCGCGGTTGATGCCCATGGCCTCGGCGGCGATCTCGTCCTCGCGGATCGCCATCCAGGCGCGGCCGATGCGCGAGTCGCGCAAGCGTACGCTCACGAAGATAAGCAGCACGACGAGCGCGAGGCCGAGATAGTAGTAAGGCAGCGATTTGACGCCGAAGGCGTAGCCGAACAGATTGGGCGGCGCGACGCCGTTCAGCCCGGCAGCGCCATTGGTCAGCGAGGGCGTATTGCGCGCCACGATCGGCACGATCTCGCCGAATCCCAACGTCACGATCGCCAGGTAGTCACCCTTGAGCCGCAGCGTCGGCGCGCCGAACAGGACGCCGAAGAATGCCGCGACCAGAGCCGAAACAGGCAGCATCAGCCAGAACGAGACGGTGAAGTGCACGTGGTCGGGGCCGCCTGCCCCAGGCAGCCGTGCCACCAGGCCGAGCCACTGCAGCGGCTCCCAGAAGCCGCTCCATTCGGGCTGCACCTGATACGAGGCCAGAATGCCGTACGTAAAGGCGCCGATCGCGAAGAACGCGGCGTAACCGAGATCGAGCAGCCCGGCAAAGCCGACCACGATGTTGAGGCCGAGCGCCAGGATCGCGAAGGCAAGCGCGTTGGCGGCCGCGTCGACGTCGCCGTCATTGCGGTCGATCAACGGGAAGGCAAACGCCGCAACGGCGATCGCCACAACCGCAATCCGCCGGCCGGCAGGACTGCGGACGCGCTCGCGAAAGGCGACAAGCGGCGGCTTGGGTGCGTCGAGCGGGGTGGCGGTCATCCGGTCAGGACCGGCTCGGCGCCGCGCGGCCGAGAATCCCGGCCGGGCGGAACACCAGGACGAGAACCAGGATCGAGAAGATGATGACATCGGTCCAGCGGACCGCGAGGAACTGGCCGCCCAGCGACTCGATGAGCCCGATCAGGATGCCGCCGAGCATGGCGCCCGGGATGTTGCCGATCCCGCCGAGCACCGCCGCCGTGAACGCCCGCAGGCCCGCCGTGTAGCCGATGATGAAGCTGGTATAGTTGTAATAGAGGCCGAAGATCAGGCCGGCGGCGCCGGCGAGCGCCGAGCCGAGAAAGAACGCAATGATCACCACGCGGTCGACGTCGACGCCCATCATGCTCGCCGCCTCCTGGTCCTGCGCGGTCGCCTGCATGGCTTTGCCCATCTTGGTGCGGCGCACGAAGAAATTCAGGCCCAGCATGAGGCCGAACGCCACCGCCCACACCAGAACCTCGCGCAGCCGCAGCACCGCCTCGCCGATCTCCCAGCGCATCGGAGGCAAGGGATTGGCGTAGTTCTTGGAGTCGGCGCCGGCGCCGAGGACGACGATGTTGAACAGGATGTAGGACACCCCGATGGTGGTGATCATCGCGGCCGTGCCCGGCACGTTGCGCATCGGACGCAACGCCACGCGCTCGATCGCCACCCCGAGAACGCCGGTGATCAGCATGGTGGCGACGAGCGCGGCCAGCAGCACGCCGATCAGCGGCAACCCGTAGAGCGGATGGCCCTGGCCGGCGATGCCCATGGCCTCGAGCAGCCACAGCCCCACGAACGAGCCCACCATGAACACATTGAAATGGGCGAAGTTGATGAGCTCGATGATGCCGTAGACCATGGTGAAGCCGAGCGCGAGCAGCGCGTACATGGCGCCGAGGCTCACCCCGTTGATGATCTGCTGCAACAGGATGTCCCAGATGGTCACGTCAGGACCTCGAGTCTTCGCGAGACAATGGGCGTCGATCGGTGTTGCGTGACGCAGCGGCCCGCACCTCTCCCGGCAAACAATCGCAAGCAGGAAGAGGTTCGAGACCGCAGCATCCGCGCGCCGTAGAGATCACGACCAGATCACGAGCCGGCCGGCGCGACGCCCTCGTACTTCTGCTGATGGATGATGTCGCCGTCCGGGTACTTGGCGTCGTGGCGATACTGGAACACGCTCACCACCTTGGACAGCATGTCGCCGTGCTCGTCGAACGAGATCTCGCCCTGCAGGGTCTTGAGCTTGGTCGCCTGCACGGCGTCGCGAACGTTCGACCGGTTGACCTCCTTGCCGCTCTCGGCCACGCGCTTGACCGCGTCGAGCACCACCAGGGCGCCGTCATAGGCGGTGATGGCGTAGTCGTTGGGCAGCATCTTGAACCGCGCCTGATATTTCTTGATCCACTCCTGGACGTTTGCGTCCTCGAGCATGTGCGGCGAGGCGTTGGTGCAGTACCAGCCGTCGGCGGCCGGGAAGCCCACGCCTTTGAGGAAGCTTGCGCCCTGCACGCCGTCGCCGCCCGCCTTCGGCATGTTGGGGATGATATCGTAGGCCTGTTTGGCGAGCTTGACGCCGGCCTGGGCGACGCCGCCGTAATAGAGCAAGTCGGGCTTCAGCGATTTGATCTTGGTGAGCACCGTCGTGTAATCGGCCTCCTTGGGATTGAGCTGGTCGCGCCCGAGGATCTTGACGCCGATCTTCTCGGCCTGCTTCTGGAATGCGTCGGCGATGCCGACGCCATAGGCGCCGGAATCGTCGAGCACATACACCGATTTGACCTTCAGGACCTGGGCCACGTAGTTGGCCATGTTGGGGCCCTGGAACGCGTCGGTCGTCACCGTGCGGAAGTAGATCGCCTTGCCGCCGGGGCGAAACTGGGCGGCCATCGCCGGGTTGGTGATGTCGGGATTGGTCGAACTCGGCGTGATGGTGGCAAGGTCCGCCGCGCTCAGGATCGGCGACATCGCCTTGCCTTCGCCGCTCATTTGCGGCCCGACATTCGCGACGACCAGCGGGTCGGCGGCAAGCTTCTTGGTATTGGTCGCAGCCTGCGCCGGATCGTACTGGCCGGCCGTCGCGGTGCCGCTGTCGTAGATCACCGCCTCGATCTTGTAGCCCGCGACGCCGCCCTTGGCGTTCGCCTCCTCGATCGCCAGCAGCGCGCCGTTCTTGATCAGTGTCGCGTCCTCGGCATCGGCGCCGGTGAGCGGCAGCGTAATGCCGACCTTGATTGTCTTGTCGGCGGCGCCGAGCGGGGCGGCGCTCAGCGTTGCGAGCGCCGTAACAGCGCCGGCCAGAAGCAGCGCGCGCGACCAGGCCGAAATCTTCCCGTGGGATTGCGTCATGATGTGCTCTCCGGATTGAAGCCGTGAATGCAAACCAGTGATCGAAAACATCACAGTTTTTGATATTAGCCATGTTGCGCTGCTGCTGAACAGGCGAAAAATTAACCAATTGCTGACCGAGCGCGCTTGACGCAGCCGCTTATCTGATCGCCCGGATCGCCTCGTCGTGGATCAGCGCCATGATCCGCCGCTTGATCGCGATGAATTCGGCCGAGGTGAGCGTGTCGGCGCTGCGCGGCCGCGCAATCTTGACCTCGATGCACTCCTTGATCCGACCGGGCCGTGCCGTCATGACGTGAACGCGATCACCGAGCAGGATCGCCTCGTCGATATCGTGGGTGATGAACAGCACAGTCTTGTGCGCGTGTTGCCAGAGGTCGAGCAGCAGTTCCTGCATCAGCGATCGGGTCTGGCTGTCGAGGGCGCCGAACCGCTCGTCCATCAGCAGGATCGCCGGGTCATTGGCGAGCGCCCGCGCCAGCGCCACCCGCTGCATCATGCCGCCGGAGAGGTGTTTTGGATACGCGTCCTCGAAGCCCTCCAGGCCAACCTCGTGGATAAAACGGCTGGCGACACGCGCGCGTTCGGCCGGCGAGACGCCCGCGATCTTGAGGCCGAATTCGACGTTGGCGCGTACGGTGAGCCAGGGAAACAGCGTGTAGGACTGGAACACCATGCCGCGATCGCGTCCCGGACCGGTGACGAGCGTCCCGTCGAGCGTGATCGACCCTTCCGTCGGCTCGATCAGGCCGGCCACGAGCCGCAACAGGCTCGTCTTGCCGCAACCGGAAGGCCCGACGATCACGGCGAATTCCTGGTCGGCGACGTTAAGCGAAATGCGCTCGAGCGCCGT
>JBBWZU010000118.1:0-6122 GCA_039649225.1 Hyphomicrobiales bacterium
ACGACATCACGGTGATCGGCGTTCCGCTGACGGCGATCTGCAACCGCGAATACATCGACCCGCGCCAGCGCCAGCTGTTCAAGAACATCATCTATGTCGGCGCGCTCACGGCGATCCTCGACATGGATGTGGGCGTGGTCGAAAAGCTGATCGCCGAGCAGTTCCGCGCCAAGGACACGCTGATCGAGCCGAACGTGCACGCGCTGCATCTCGGGCGCGACTACGCGCTGATGAATCTCGAATGCCCGATCGGCATCCGGATGAAGAAGGCCAATGCCATCGGCGACCGCATCCTGATGGAAGGCAACAGCGCGGCCGGCCTCGGCGCCGTCTATGGCGGCGCGACGGTGTGCGCCTGGTATCCGATCACGCCCTCGACCTCGGTCGCCGAAGCATTCGGACGCCATTGCACGCGGTTTCGCGTCGAGGGCAAGAGCAAGAGCAACAAGTTCGCCATCATCCAGGCCGAGGACGAGTTGGCCTCGATCGGCATGGTGATCGGCGCGGGGTGGAACGGCGCACGCGCCTTCACGGCGACCTCCGGTCCCGGCATCTCGCTGATGCAGGAGTTTCTGGGGCTCGCGTACTTCGCCGAAATCCCGGCCGTGATCGTCGACGTGCAGCGCGCCGGCCCCTCGACCGGCATGCCGACGCGCACGCAGCAATGCGACATCATGAGCTGCGCCTACGCGTCGCACGGCGACACCAAGCACGTGCTGCTGTTCCCGGAGGACCCGGCCGAAGTGTTCGAGATGACCGCGCAGGCCTTCGATCTGGCGGACCGGCTGCAGACGCCGATCTTTGTCATGCTCGACCTCGACATCGGCATGAACCACCGCCTCAGCCGTCCGCTCAAATGGGACGACAACCGCAAATTCGACCGCGGCAAGATCATGACGGCGGCGGCGCTCGAGGCCGGCAAGGATTTCGGCCGCTACCTCGACGTCGACAATGACGGCATCCCGTTCCGCACTTTGCCCGGGACACATCCGAGCAAGGGCTCGTTCTTCACCCGCGGCACCTCGCGCGACCGCTATGCGCGCTACACCGAAGACGGCGGGCCGTACGCGGACAACATGCAGCGGCTGCTGCGCAAGTTCGAGACCGCCAAGGGCCTGGTGCCGCGGCCGGTGCGCCTGAATGCCGGGGCTGAGCGGAAGGCGCGTTACGGGGCGATTTATTACGGCTCGACCTCGCCGGCGATGGACGAGGCGATCCACATGATCGCCGACCGCGGCATTCCGCTCGACATGCTGCGCGTGCGCGGCTTCCCGTTCCATCAGGACGTCGCCGACTTCATCGCCGACCATGATTTCGTGTTCGTGGTCGAGCAGAACCGCGACGCGCAACTGCGCACGCTGATCACCACCGAGTGCAACATCGATCCGATGCGCCTCGTGCCGGTGCTGCACTATGACGGCACGCCGATCACGGCGCGCTACATCGCCAACACCATCGGCGATCATCTCGATGCGCTGAAAGTCACCCCTCTCCGCAAAGTGGTGTCATGACCTACATCGTCAAGCCGAAATTCCATCATCCGTCGCTGCCGAAGAACGCGCTCGGTTTCACCCATCGCGATTACGAGGGCTCGGTCTCGACGCTGTGCGCGGGCTGCGGCCACGACTCGATCTCGGCCGCCATCATCGAGGCGTGCTTCGAGCTGGCGCTCGAGCCGCACCGGGTCGCCAAGCTCTCGGGCATCGGCTGCTCGTCGAAGACGCCGACTTACTTCCTCGGCCAGTCGCACGGCTTCAACTCGGTGCACGGCCGCATGCCCTCGGTGCTGACCGGCGCGAACCTTGCCAACCGCGATCTGATCTATCTCGGCGTCTCGGGCGACGGCGACACGGCCTCGATCGGGCTCGGGCAGTTCGCGCACGCGATCCGGCGCGGCGTCAACATGGTCTACATCGTCGAGAACAACGGCGTGTACGGCCTGACCAAAGGCCAGTTTTCCGCGACCGCCGACCGCGGCTCGAAGGCAAAGCGCGGCGCGATCAACAACGACTCCTCGATCGACCTCGTCGCGATGGCGATGCAATTGGGCGCGACCTTCGTGGCGCGCTCGTTCTCCGGCGACAAGGAGCAGCTGGTGCCGATCATCAAGGCGGCGCTCGAACACAAGGGCGCGGCCTTCATCGATGTGCTCTCGCCGTGTGTCGCCTTCAACAATCACCTCGGCTCGACCAAGAGCTTCGACTTCGTGCGCATGCACAACGAGGCGGTGAATCGGCTTGATTTCATCACCGGCCGCGATCCGATCAAGGTCAGCTATGAGCCCGGCACGGTGGAGATCGTCGAGCAGCATGACGGCTCGAAGATCGCACTCAAGAAGCTCAACTCCGACTACAACATCCACGACAAGCTCGCCGCGATGAGCTTCCTGTTGCACCACGCCGCCGAAGGCACGATCGTCACCGGCTTGCTGTATGTTGACAATGATCCGGACGACCTGCACTCGCACCTTGCGACGGTCACGACACCGCTCAACGCGCTCGGCGAAGCCGAGCTGTGCCCGGGCTCGGCCGCGCTGGAGAAGTTCAACGCGAGTTTGAGGTAGGGAGCGACGCGTCAACAATCTCCGTCATGCCCGGCCTTGTGCCGGGCATCCACGTCTTTCTTGCTTGTTGAAACCAAGACGTGGATGGCCGGGTCAAGCCCGGCCATGACGAAGCGGTGAGAGTCGCGACTGAATTACCCCTTCATCCACGCCTTCGCGGCCACTGCCTGCTTCACGGCCTCCACCATTCCCTCCGGCGGCGCCATCTTGATATCCAGCGGCTTGCCAGTTTCCAGCACGCTCTTGAGGCTCGAGAGGATCGCTGGCCAGCCCGCGCGGCCGCCCGCCAATATTGCGTCGGGAACCGCCCAGGAATGCGCCTCGGTCATCGTCAGCTTCACGGCGCCGCCCGCCGGCTCGATCTCGTAGGTCACCAGGCATTCGGGCAGCGCGCGGAACTCCGCCATGCCCTCGACCAGCCAGGTGCAGGAGAAGCGCCGCGGCGGCGACCAGTCGATCACGCGGCCCGACATGTGAACGCGTCCGTCCGGATAGCGCAGAAAGAACGCGCCGCCTTCGCTCGGCTCGACGTCGATGGCAAAGCCACCGAAATATTGCCGGGTGAATGCCGGGTCGGTCAGCGCCTGCCACACCTTTTCGGGCGTGGAGGCGATGTAGGTCACGTAGACGGTGTTCGGCTTGAATTTCGCGATATCCATCGCGGTCCTCCTACAGGCCGGCTTACTTCGGCACGACCTTGCCGGTCTCAAGGAAGCTCTTGAGCGACGAGAGGACCAGCGGCCAGCCGCTCGAAATGCCGCGCAGCATGTCCGAGCCGGGCTCCAGCTCGCTGTGCGTCACCGTGAGGCGCACCACATCATCCTTGTGCGGCTCGATCTCGAACACAACGCGCGAAGTTTTCTCCGGGTCCGCGGCTTCGCTCGGAGCCGCCCATGTGATGACGAGCCGGCCCGGCCGCTTGCTCTCGATGACGGTTCCCACGACGTCGGCGACGCCCGACTCGTCATTGCGCTGGTGCTCCCACTTGGAGCCGGCCTTCCAGTCCGAGACATTCCGGTGACACCCTCCGCCCCAGTACTGGCCCGAGATCTTGATGTCGGTGATTGCGTCCCAGACCTTCTCAGGCGTTGAGCGAATGTATGTGACGTAGACGAAAGACGGCTTATTCATCGCTACTCTCCAGGTTCCTTTTCAAATCACTCAGCGCCTGCAACCGATGGCGCTCGAATTTCCCGATCCACCGCTCCGCGATCTCATGGATCGGAACCGGATTGAGGTAGTGCAGCTTTTCGCGCCCGCGCCGCACCGTGGCGACGAGGTTGGCCTCTTCGAGCAGGACAAGATGCTTGGTCACCGCCTGCCGCGTCATGGCGAGGTGCTCGCACAGCTGCCCCAGCGTCTGCCCATTGTCGGCGTGCAGACGGTCGAGCAGCTGACGGCGGGTCTCGTCGGCGAGTGCCTTGAACACCTTGTCCATCGCCAAATAATAATAGGCAACCATTTGGTTGCCTGTCAAGGCACAAAAATTGGCGCGGCCAAATGCCGGGTTTGAATGAGCGTCAGTATCTCGAGACGCGCGGCCGGCGGTGCTTCTTCCCGCGCTTCCCTTTCGGGACGCCGTAGCCGTCGGACCCGCGATAGGTCGAGCGGACCGTCCCGCCCCCGCCGCTGATGATAGGACCGCTGGTGATGTTGCGCGGTACGCCCATGCTTGGCTGCGGCAGCGGCGTCACGACCGACGGCACCGGAGCGGGCGCCACCGGCGGTGGCGGCGTGATGATCGGCGGTGCGGGTGTCAGCACGGGCGGCAGGTTCTGCTGCGCGGACGCGCTCGGGATTCCTGCCAACGCAATCAGAAAAGTCGACAGGCCGATTAGTCTGGTCGGAAACATCGGATGACCTCCACTGCCCCGCAGCAATCTAGATAAGGCGATCCGGTGCCGATGTCAGGCCCACTGCCGCATCACATCTTGCGGAGCACCCTCATGGTGAGGAGCCGCGCGCAGCACGGCGTCTCGAACCATGAGATCTTGGCCATCCTTCGAGGGCCGCTTCGCGGCCGCCTCAGGATGAGGCCCCGCTATTCCTCCGGCGCGTCGACGATCGGGTCGTAGCGCGTCGCCTCGAGCCCGAGCAGATTCCAGGTCTGCTGCATATGCGGCGGCAGCGGCGCGGTCACGTCGATGACGCCGCCACGCGGATGCGGCAGCGCGATGCGGCGCGCCAGCAGATGCAGTTTGTTCTGCATTCCGCCCGGCAATTGCCAGTTCTCGATCTGGAAATATTTCGGATCGCCGACGATCGGATAGCCGATATGCGCCATGTGGGCGCGCAGCTGATGCGTGCGGCCGGTCACCGGCTTGAGCGAGACCCAGGCGAGCGTCTGCGCCGAGGTCTCGACCACCGCATAGTAGGTGATCGCGTGGCTCGCGCCCTCATCGCCATGTTCGGCGACGCGCATGAAGCTGTCTTCCTCAAGCTGCTCCTTGGCGAGGAACGTCGAGATACGGCCCTGGCGCGGCTTCGGCACGCCGGCGGTCAGCGCCCAATAGATCTTGCGCGCCTCGCGCGAGCGGAACGATTTGGCCAGCGCCGCTGCGGCAAAACGCGTCTTGGCGACCAGCAGGCAGCCCGCCGTATCCTTGTCGAGCCGATGCACCAGCCGCGGACGCTGCCCGTCGACACCCGGCTGGCGCAGCACTTCGAGCATGCCGTCGACATGGCGCGTGGTGCCGGAGCCGCCCTGCACCGAAAGGCCCATCGGCTTGTTCAGCACCATCACGTCGGCATCTTCGTAGAGCGTGATGCCCTTGAGGAAGTCGCGCGTCTTTTCATCGTCGGGCGTCAGCCGCGAGGTCTTCGGCGCGCTCAGCTTGAGCGGCGGGATGCGCACCTGCTGGCCGACTTCGAGCCGGTCCTTCGTGTCGGCGCGCTTGCCGTTCACCCGCACTTCGCCTTTGCGCACGATGCGCTGGATGTGGCTGAACGACAGCCCGGGAAACTTCGCCTCAAAGAAGCGATCGAGCCGCATGCCGGATTCATCGGCGCCGACCGTGACGGTCTGAACCGCGGATGCGGTTTCGGGCAGCGGCGCGGGCTCGGGCTTCGGCGCGGGTGGCTCAGGCCGATGCCGCGGGCGCGGCTCGAAGCTGCGTTCGCGCGGCTTGCGGGTATCGTGATCGCGCGACTTGCGGGCATCGACGTCACGCGGCGGGCGCGCCGCGAAGGCGCGCGTCGGCTCCGACCGCTTCTCCGCCGCAGCGCGACGGTCGGCGCGCGGCTCGAAATTCGACTCGTTGGTATGGCGCGTGCCGAATGATCCTTCCGGCTTGTGCGCGCGGAACTGGCGCGCTTCGCCCCGGCCCTCGGACGCCGCGCGCGGCGGACGCGCGAGCCGTCCCTCGCGCGGCCCATGTCCTTCGCGGGCCCCATATCCCTCGCGGGCCCCTTTTCCCTCGCGGGGCGCGCGGCCCTCGTTAAAACGCGCATCGAATGACCGGCGCGGCTTGCGGTCGCCGAACGAACGCGGTTCGCGCCCCTCGGGCGCAGCCTCGCCACGGCGCGGCTCGCGCGGCGGACGGGCGTCGGCCGAGCGTGC
>JBBWZU010000208.1:0-3921 GCA_039649225.1 Hyphomicrobiales bacterium
GTGATGGTCTATCTGCTCGTCAATGTGCTGATCGCGCCGGGCTCGATGACGCCCGAGACACGCGAGTTCGCCGCAGCGGGCCAGCTCCTGTTCATCCACGATCTCCTCGCCTATGCGGGCATCACGATGGGCCGCTCGCCGCTCAACGGCTCGATCTTCCTTGCGATCGCGGCTTGCGTATTCGTGTGGGCGCTGCTGTGGCACACGCCCTGGGGCTTTGAGCTGCGCGCCATGGGCCACAACGCGCAGGCCGCCGCGTATGCGGGCATCAATCTGCGCCGCGTCACGCTCGTCGCGATGTGCCTCTCCGGCGCGCTCGCGGGCTTCGTCGGTGTCAACGAAATTGCGGGCGTCCACCATCGCCTGATCCTGAACTTCACCGCCGGCTATGGTTTCGGCGGCATCGCGGTCGCGCTGATGGGCCGCAACCATCCGGTCGGCGTCGTCCTCGCGAGCCTCCTGTTCGGCGCCCTCTATCAGGGCGGCGCGGAGCTTTCCTTCGAGATTCCGGCGATCACGCGCGAGACGGTCGTGGTGATCCAAGGCCTCGTGATCCTGTTCTCGGGCGCGCTTGCCAACCTGCCACGGTCATGGTTCGCGGGTCTCATTGCGGTCATCCGCCGCAATCGCCCGGCAGCCGCCGCCACAGGGGAAACCTGATGGAGGACTGGCTCACCGTCACGGTGCTGATCCTGTCCGCCACGTTGCGCGTCGCGACGCCCTTGATCCTGTGCGCGCTCGGCGCGCTGTTTTGCGAGCGTAGCGGGCTGATCGACATCGGGCTCGAAGGCAAGATGCTAGCAGCTGCGTTCGCCGCAGCCGCCGCCGCCTCGGTGAGCGGCTCCGCACTGGTCGGGCTGGCCGCCGGAATCCTGATCGCACAGGCGCTGGCGCTGCTGCACGGCTTTGCCTGCATCACCCATCGCGGCAACCAGGTGGTGAGCGGCGTCGCGATCAATATTCTGGCGGCGGGGCTGACCATCGTGTTTGGCATCGCGTGGTTCCGGCAGGGCGGCCAGACGCCGCCACTCCCGCCCGAGGCCCGCTTCATGCCGATCATGTGGCCGGGCGCCGCCGCCAACAGCAACGTGCCGATCGCCGGACCGCTCTACGCCAACCTGATCAGCGGTCACAATCTGATCGTCTACGCCACGCTGCTCGCAGTTCCGCTCGTGCATTGGATCGTGATGAGCACGCGCTTTGGTCTGCGGCTGCGCGCGGTCGGCGAGGCGCCGCTCGCGGTCGATGCCGCCGGCATCTCGGTATCCTGGTTGCGCTATCGCGCGGTGTTGATCTGCGGGCTGATGACCGGGATCGCCGGGACTTATCTGTCGATCGCGCAGAACGCCGCCTTCAGCCGCGACATGACCGCCGGCCAGGGCTTCATCGCGCTCGCGGCTCTCATCTTCGGCAAATGGAGACCGTTGCCGGTGTTCGGTGCGTGCCTGATGTTCGGCTTCTTCGATGCGATCGCGATCCGTCTGCAAGGCCTTCGCATTGGCAATCTTGGCGAAGTGCCGGTGCAATTCATCCAGGTGCTGCCCTATGTTCTGACTGTGGTACTGCTCGCGGGCTTCATCGGCGGCGCGGTCGCCCCCAAGGCGATCGGGGTTCCGTATGAGAAGGAGCATTAAGATGCCAATTGGGGTGCCAAGCGCCGAGATGATCGCATTGGCGCGCGAGGTCATGGGCCGCGCCTACGCGCCTTATTCCAAGTTCCGCGTCGGCGCCGTGCTGCGCGGCGCCAACGGCAAGCTCTATGCGGGATGCAATGTCGAGAACTCGGCCTATCCGCAGGGCACCTGCGCCGAGGTCGGGGCGATCGCCGCGATGGTGGCCGACGGCGAACGCAGCATCGTCGAAGCGTTCGTGATGGGCGAGGGCGAAGTGCTGATTGCGCCGTGCGGCGGCTGCCGCCAGCACCTGCGCGAATTCGCCGCCGATCTGGTGCCGATCCATCTGTGTGACCGCACCGGCGTGCGGCGCACGGTGACCGTGGGCGAATTGCTGCCGCTGGCGTTCGGCCCCGACCATCTCACGGGACCGGGCCAAGAACCGGGCCAAGACTAGATGCTGCCGCAGGAGATCATCCGCCGGAAACGCGATGGGCACGAACTCTCCGCTGACGAGATCGCGTTCGTGACGAAGGGCATCGCCGACGGCTCGCTCACCGAGGGCCAGGTTGCGGCCTTCGCGATGGCGGTGTTCTTCCGCGACATGACCACCGCGGAGCGTGTCGCGTTCACGCACGGCCTGATGTCGTCCGGGACCGTCCTGCGCTGGGACGAGTTGAAGGATCGCGGGCCCGTCCTCGACAAGCATTCGACCGGCGGTGTCGGCGACAAAGTGAGCCTGATGCTGGCGCCCCTGGTCGCGGCCTGCGGCGGATACGTGCCGATGATCTCCGGCCGCGGGCTGGGTCACACCGGCGGTACGCTCGACAAGCTCGGCGCGATTCCGGGTTATCGCACCGATTCGGATATCATGACATTCCGGCGCGTGGTGCGCGAGGCCGGGTGCGCCATCATCGGCCAGACCGATGATCTCGCGCCGGCTGACCGGCGGCTCTACGCGATCCGCGACGTGACCGGGACGGTCGAGTCGATCGCGTTGATCGCGGCCTCGATCCTGTCGAAGAAGCTCGCCGAAGGGCTCGATGGTCTGGTGATGGACGTGAAGACCGGATCCGGAGCTTTTCTGCCCGATCACGCCATGTCGTGCGCACTCGCCGAAAGTATCGTCGCAATTGCGACCGGCGCCGGCGTTCCAACGGTCGCGCTGCTCACCGACATGGATGCGGTGCTGGGGCGCTCAGTCGGCAATGCGCTGGAGGTTGTCGAGGCGGTCGACTATCTGGCCGGCCGCCGTACGCGCGATCCGCGCTTGCACGACGTGGTGCTGGCGCTGGCCGCCGAAATGCTGGTGATCGGCGGGCTTGCCGTATCGCTTGCCCAGGCACGGACCATGGCGGAGACGCGCCTCGCGGACGGCGGCGCGGCGGAAGCCTTTGCCCGCATGGTGACGGCGCTTGGCGGCCCCGCCGATCTCATGGCGCGCCCCGGTGCCTATCTGCGACGCGCGCCGGTCGTCCGGCCCTGCACGGCGGAGCAGACCGGCGTCATCGTGTCGATCGAGACACGTCAGATCGGCATCGCCGTCATCAATCTTGGCGGGGGGCGTCGGCGCGCCAGTGACCTGATCGATCCGGCCGTCGGCTTTACTGAGGTGCGCGGCGTCGGCGACGCAATCGCCAAGGGCGAACCGCTCGCGATCGTGCACGCGGCGGGCGAGGGCGATGCTGCTGCCGCCATCGCGGCATTGCGCGGCACCATCCGTATCGCCGACACCGCGCCGGCCCGGCCGCCGGTTATCCGCGCCCGCATCGATGCGACCACAAACAAGGCAACAGCGGGATGAGCCGAGCCTTCATCCTGGTCCTGGACTCGGTCGGCGTCGGCGCGGCGCCCGACGCTGATCGTTATGGCGATGGTGGGGCCAACACGCTCGGGCACATCGCATTGGCGTGCCGCGATGGTCGCGGCGACAGGGCCGGCCTGCGCGCGGGGCCATTGCGGTTGCCGAACCTCGCGCGTCTTGGCCTCGGCCGCGCCGCCGCGGGACCTGATGGAATTATTCCGCCTGGGTTGGAGCCGCCCGACCGCCTTGAGGGTGCGTACGGGAGCGCGGCGGAACTAAGCGCCGGCAAGGACACGCCGAGCGGCCACTGGGAGATAACCGGATTGCCGGTACCATTCGCGTGGGGACTTTTCTCGCGCACGCAGCCGTGCTTCCCACCGGAACTCACGGCCGCGCTGATCGCGCGCTGCGGCCTGCCGGGGATACTCGGCGACTGCCACGCTTCCGGCACGGAGATCATCCGCGAACTTGGCGAAGCGCACATCCGCAGCGGCAAACCGATCT
>JBBWZU010000153.1:0-12096 GCA_039649225.1 Hyphomicrobiales bacterium
CGTCGTGCCCGAAAGCCATCCGGTGTTGTCCAGCGCTTCCACGCGTGCGCGTCCGGCGGCACTCAGGCCCCATGACGGAACGGGGACTGCCGGATCAATCTTCACCTGCGGATGGGTCAGGTAGCGCGCGAGGCCGGCCATGATCTGGATGATGAGCCAATCGAGATTGGCCGGCAATTGACCGGAACACGAAGTCACGGCGGCTGCGATTTCCGCTTGACATGAATTAGTCAATTGGCAAACTCTCGAACATGGACCTCACGGCAGTCCTGAAGGCCCTGGCCAACGAGCGGCGGCTTCAGATTTTGGAGTGGCTGCAAGACCCGGCAGCGAACTTTCGCCCGCAGGTCGACGGCGACCTGGTCGAGGACGGCGTGTGTGGCGTCGTGATCGCCGAGAAGCTCGGCGTTTCGGCGCCGACCTTGAGCGAGCACATGCGCGTCCTGGTCGGAGCCGGCCTGGTGCGGCCGAAGCGGATCAAGGGCTGGACCATGTACCGGCGCGATGAAAAAGTGATCACGGCGGCCAAGAAAGCCATTCGCGATCGAATTTGAGGTTGGAAATGTCGGACGCCACCTACGACAGGCTGATTGAGCTGCTCGATGCCAACAAGGCCTCCTACCGGCTGATCGATCACGAGCCCGAAGGCCAGACCGACAAAGTCAGCGCCCTGCGTGGCCACCCGGTGGAGGCGGCCGCGAAATGCATCGTCCTGATCGTGAAGATCGGCAAGAAACTGTCGCGCTTCGTGCTGGCGGTGGTTCCCGGCCATGCGCGGGTCGACACCGGCAAGGTCAAGGCGCTGTTCAACGGAACCTATGCGGGCTTCGCGGCAACTGATGTCGCTGAGCGGCTGGCCGGCAGCGTCGCCGGGACGGTGCTGCCGTTCGCGTTCCACCCCGACCTGATCCTAATCGCGGACCCGTCGATTGCGAACCACGAGGAACTGTTCTTCAACGCCGCGCGCCTCGATCGCTCGATGGCGCTGCGCACGTCCGACTATATCGCGCTGGCCAAGCCGCGCCTGGAGAAAATCGCCTTGGCGTAACGGCGGCTTTGCGGCTCTTGAGTACGCCTGCCCCCCGTTGCGGCCGCTATCCGATTGTCGAATACTCTTTGCCGCCGTCCAAGGTGAGCGCCCATGGAGAGAAACGGATGTCATTCTACAAAGGCATGACCTGCGAGAACGTGACCCTCAAAGGCGACCAGGGAACGCCGATCACCGCCTATGTGGCCAAGCCCGCGGGCCCGGGCCCGTTTCCGGGCGTGGTGCTGATCCACCATCTGCCGGGCTGGAGCGAGTTCTACATCGAGACGACGCGCCGCTTTGCACATCACGGCTATCTGGCGATCTGCGCCAATCTTTATCAGCGCGCCGGCGACGGCAATCCGGACGACGTCGCCGCCAAGGTGCGTGCCGAAGGCGGTATTCCCGATGCCCAGATGGTCGGCGACACCGCGGCCGCCGTGGCGTGGATGCGCGCGCAGGGAAATCACAACGGCAAGGTCGGCCTGTTCGGCTCCTGTTCCGGCGGCCGGCATGCCTTCTTGTATGCGTGCCAGAAGAAGGATGTCGATGTCTGCGCCGAGCTCTGGGGCGGCCGCGTGGTGATGGGCCAGGAAGAGCTCAATGCCAAGACGCCGGTCGCGCCGATCGAGATGACCAAGGATCTGTCGTGTCCGCTGATCGGCATCTTCGGCAATGACGACCGTGCGCCGAGCCCGGAGCAGGTGAACCAGCACGAGGCCGAGCTCAAGAAGCACGGCAAGGCGCACGAGTTCTATCGCTATGACGGCGCCGGCCACGGCATCTGGTATTGGCACCGGCCGCTCTACCGGCCCGAGCAGGCGATGGATGGCTGGAGCAAGGTGCTCGGCTTCTTCGGCAAGCATCTGGCGAAGTAGGAGGCGCGACCATGTGCACATCGATTGTCGAAATCGTAGCCGCAGACGGCATGGCCAAGCGCGGCGAGGAATGGTTCGCACTCTCGCACGCGGTCGTCGCCTATGACCACGCGCGCCATGCGCCGCTCGGCGACGTCATCACGCTCGACTTCATCAATACCCAGCTCGAACCCGGTGCGCGCGCCGGGATCGAGCTGACGCTGGAGAGCGCCAAGGCGTTGCGCGCCGCGCTCGATCGCGCCATCGCCGCCGCCGAGTTCGAGGAGGCGGAAGTAAGAGGGCAAGTCAGAAGCAAGACCGCCCTGCCCGGCTTCGATCAGGCAGCGTGAGGCGACAGGCAACCCCGCGCGTCGATTTATGACCCGGACGTCGATCCGAGCCATCGCGCAATAAGGTCGGAGCCCAGGAACTCAAGGGCCGCCGTTTCGAAATCTTCCGGATCGCCGTCGCCGGCGATGACGGTCGCCACGACGGCGTCGCACTTGCGGTTCAGCGCGATGGTGAGGATCTTCTTTGGTTCAGCGCCCGCGGTCGCGATCGAATAGACGCGGGCGCGGCCGGTCATCTGCCGGGCTTTGACCACGTGGCCGGAAGCCAGCGCTGCGGGGCGATTGCCGAACAGGTCGAAATCGGCGACACGTTCCAGGTCTTCGTCATCGGCAACGCCGGTCGTGCAATTGCAGAATCCGATCTTGGCGCGGACGTAGAGTTCGGCGTCGTGCCCGCAGTCCTTCGCCCGGCATCGGAATGTCTTGCCGAGGCCCCATTGGTCGATCGGAAAACGCCACGCAACTTCGCTCCATGCCGGACGGAGGTCGGCGGCCGGCACCGACGGCATCAGTGTCAGCAAAGCCCCGACCGCGACACACAGCATCGCGACGATGCCGACCGGTCGTGCGCAGCTGCGAATGATCATCGTTTACCGTTACTGGTGCGAATAGGCCGTCGTCAGCGGCACCACTTCCACGATCGTCATCATGCCGCGATCCTCGTGCGCCAGGATGTGACAGTGCAGCACGTATTGCCCGGTATAGTCGACAAAGCGGCTGCGCATCTTGAAGTAACCCGGCACGACCACCACCCGCGTGTTGTTGGCGAGGAACACCGCGCGCGCGGAGGGAATTGGAAACACGTCCCACCAGATCCGCCCGGTCGTCGAGGGCGGATTGGAGCACGGCTTCCAGGTGTCGGGCTTGGTGATGTCGAGCAGGCATTGGCCCGTTACTGGCTGACCCTCGAAGATATATTTGTAGGTCGTGGTCCCGGGCAGCACTTCGTTCGGGTCGAAGACTTCGCTGATCTGGAACGGGTTGATGTGGATGTGGAACGGATGGTCCACCACACCCGGCGGATCCGTCGTCACGACCTTGGGATTGCCGTTGATCGTCTTGAGGCCGCCATTCACCGTCTTGTTGACGACCTGCCACTCCTCGACATTGTTGAGCAGGACGACCTCGCCGACATTGCCGTCAAACTGGTGTCCGTCGATGCTGTGCGCGGCGCCCGGGTTGCCGCCGGTCGGCGCCGATTCGAACGCGAGGATCTTGGTGCCCCTGATCTCGCTGTCGGCGATGTCGGCGAGGAACGGCGGAAACGCCGCCTGAACCGTCGCGGGCGGAATGAACAGGGCCTGATTGCCGGTTGCGGCCGTGCCGGTCACGTTCACCAGCAGGAACGGCGTCGCGGTCTGCACCGCACAGATCGGGGTTGGATAAGGCGGCAGCGGCGGCTTCTGCGGCTGCGGCGGCGGCGGCGCCACTGTCGGTATCGTCGGCGAGGCGTCGAGCGTCTCGCAATGGCTTCTGACCTGCGCCGCATACAGGATGTACTGGCCGGTCTCGGTCGGCGCCTGCACCAGGAGATCGGCACGCCCGCCGGGCGAAATCGTCAGTTTGGGACTCTTGCTGTTCTCGTAGTTTCCCCCCGTGAACTGCACGCCGTCCTGCGCGATCTGCTGCCAGACAAAGGTCTGCGTCGGTGCCGGCGCGGTCGAGCCGGCCGGTCCAAAGCCGGTGAGGAAGACGCTGCCGCGCGATGACGTATTGGCAATGCGCCAGAGCTGCACCTGGCCGGGCTGCATGGTCAGCATCGGCTGCAGGCGGCCGTTGATCGAGAACGGCGCGCCGCCGCCGAGCCCGCCGCCGAACAGGTTGGGGCTTACGCCGAGCTGGTTCACCACCAGCACCGGCTGCGACCGCGCCCAAGGCTGCGGACCGGTCCAGCCGGCGCCGTAGAAGTCGTTGAGCATGTCGTCGTAGCCGCCCTCGATGATGAAGGCGCCGGTCATTCCATTCGCCACATTGATGGTGGTCGAGCCATGCTTGTGCGCGTGGTACCAGTGCGTGCCCGGCGACTGGCCCATCTGCAGCGCGCGCGCCTGCTGGGTCTGCACATGCGATGGCACACGCGCGGCGCCAGGCGGCCAATTGCGCCCGGCATAGTCCGGGATGCGGAAGCAATACGGGTACGAGCCGATATAATATTGCGGCCACGCGCCGGCGGCGCGCTGCGCCAGATCGATCGGCAGCAGCTTGTTTACAATATTCGGATTGGCATCGTAGCGCTTGAGCAGCGCGAGCTGGTCATTGACCCAGTCTTGCTGCAGATCGTTCCAGGTGTACGGCCATTGCGACAGCACGTTCTTGTTCAGCTGCCTTTCGCAACTGGCGAAGAACTTCTCAAAAGCCGGCACGACGACTGGATCGGGGATCAGCTTGCCCTTGTCGCGCAGTTGGGGACGGACCTCGACCAGCACGTTGTCGCCGGTCGAAGAGGGATTCGTGTGCGTGCCGTGAAAGTGAATATTGCCGGTGCTCGAGCCGTGGAAGCAGTCGGGGAAAACGTCGAGGCCCGGATAGCGCTGGCCGCCGGTGCTTTCGTCGCAGCCCTGCCCCTTCTCGCCGCGATCAATCGAGTCCCAATAGGGACCGGTGCCGATCTGGTTGAGAAAAGTCAGTTGAACGAGATCGCCGACCCGCGCGCGCAGCGTCGGCCCCGGCACCGGATCGAGCACGCCGCTTGGAGGCGGCGGGTTGGGCGGAACGTAGCCCGGATAGCCGGGCGGGATCGCGCCCGGATAAGCCGGCAACACCGCCTTTGTGCCGCTCCCATCGTTGTAGCTCAGCCAGCCGCTGAATTGCCGCACGTCCTGCGGCAGACATTGGGTCGGATCGTTCGCCCCGAGATAGAGTCGCTGCACGCCGTTATTGAGCAGGATCGTGCCGCGCAATTTGCCCGCCGGCTTGCCCGCCTGCGCGATGATTTCCGGAATCTGGATCAGCGGCTGGCCCGGCGCCGGACACTGAATGTATTGCGGTGACTGCGGCTTCCAGGGTGCGGCTTGCGCATGCGCCGTCGCGGGACAAAGCGCGATTGCGCCGGCCACAAGGCACGCGGCCGCGATCCATCGTGGTTCTGGAACGTGCGGGCTCGCGCTAGGATGCATGTCGCAATCGCGCAGTCTCGTGTCGCGTACCGTCATGACGTTCCCCATCGGGCTGTATCGCCATCAACTTGCGCGCCCGTTCCGTCATCACGGCGAGCACGGATTCCGCGTCTTTCAGGAGGTCACAGTGATCTTGCCATGCTCCTTGGGATGCAGGGCGCAGCAGTAGAAGATTGTGTTGCCGCTCGCCGGCTCGGCGACGACATACGCGGGGCGCGAGGATTCGCCGGCCGGGATTTTTCCCGACAATTCGTCAGCCGGAGGAATCGGAAGCGGCTTGTAGTTTGCGTCCGTCGGGACCGGATGGTGCGGCTTGTTGCCTTCCGTGTTGTCCCAGCTCACCGCGTCGCCCGAGTCCGCGTACAGGCCGTCAGGATAAGTGCCGTCGGGCGCGGGCTGCTGCAACTGCGGAACGAATGTCGCCGGAGCACCGCGCTTTTTTCCTGGGACGATCTTGATCGACCAAACCGCCATGACGCCGTCCTCCCTTTGGTTGTTTATCGCAAAACAACCTGCGGTAGTCTACAAAAAAACAATCCATCTAGGAGCTAGCGCGCTGCAAAGCGCAAACGCGGTCAGCTTTTGTGCACGCGCTTGGCTACCGCCTTGCAGACTTCGTCGCGGAACGTTTTCATTCCGGCCGCGACCGGCGCGTAGGTCGCATAGTCGACGCTGCAGGGATCGCCGCCCGGATACGTCGGCTGCGGATTGTACTGGATCGAGAGCTGGACGGATTTTGCCGCCTGAGCGCCCTTGGCGGCCTCGCCGGTGAAATCAGTGACGATGGTTTCGACCATGAACAGCGCTTCGTCGATGGTCGACGAGATGCCGCCTCCGGTGACGCGATTGCGGTCGCGCACATAGCGTGGACAGCCATTCACCACGATGACGTTGGGGAAGAGTTTGAGGCAGTCAATGCACGCCCAGTGCGTCGTCGCCTGATATCCGTCGAGCAACCCGGCCGCGGCGAGCAAAATTCCGCCGGTGCAAACCGCGGTCACGTAGCTGGCGTCCACCGCAGCCGCACGCAGAAAGTCCAGAAATGCATCGTTGCCGATGGTGGTCTTCATGCCGGGGCCCGCGCCCGGCACGAACATCATGTCGAGCGGCGGACAGCATTCAAAATCGTAGTCCGGAGTCACCAGCAGCCCACCGGTGGCCTTCACCGGCGCCTTGTGCTCGGCGACGGTGACGACCTGAACATTGCGTCCAATGATCGTGCCGTCGAAAAACGTGAACACGTCGTAGGGACCCGCGATATCGAGCAGATCGAAGTCCGGATAGAGCACGATCCCGACTGTGAAGGCTGGCGTCTCGGTATCGGTGGGCATGGATTAAAACCCCGTCAGGATAAGTCTGCGAAAGCGAGAGCGCCGGCTTCATTTTGGGCGTGCGCACTCTTGTGGCGACGCGCCCAGAACGGACTCTCCGGCCAGCGCGTCTCTTGTCGGTAATAATCCCGCAGAGTGTCACAATAGGAAGCGAACTCCGCCGTGATGAGCGCGGTATGGCGGCGCAATCCATCATGGTCGCGGCGTTCGAGATGATCCGCGATCGCATAAGATGCGAAGACGCCCGAGCGAAGCGCTTTGAAGATTCCCTGCCCCGACACCGGATCGAAACACGACGCCGCATCGCCGACGCACAGCAGCGGCAGCGCGGTCTCGTGGATCATGCGGCGCGAACCGGCGGGCCGCAGCACTGGTCCGCCAAGCGGCCGTGCATGCGCAGCCACCGCGCTCACATGATGGGTCTGATGGAGAGCGCGCGCAAAGCCCGCGCGCTCGTTCAATCCGGCGCCGCGCACCAGATCGGCGTCGGTCATCGCCACGACGACGCGCCGGCCTTGCGGCAACGCCGCCGTGTACCACCAACCGTCACGGCAGGTTTCGAGCATGAGTCCATTGCCGTCGTCCCGCGCACCCTCGAACAGCATCGCGATGCCGACGAGCCTGTCGAGATTCTCAAAGCGCATGCCCTGTGCGCGGGCGACGTGCGCGCCGCGCCCGGTCGCGTCCACGATGAACCGTGCGGAGTAATGCGCGCCGTCGTCGAGGCGGATATTCCATTCTCCATCCGTGGCAACCGCGGCGGCGATTTTCGCCACGATAGGCGTGGCGCGTTCGCGCGCTTTTGCGACCAGCATTGCATTGAAGCGCGCACGGTCGAGCCGCCAGCCGGTCTGATGCGTCTGGAACAGGAATTCGTTGCTCACGAGCCCTGCCCCGCCCCACGCACTGACTGTGCGATAGGACGGGCGATGTCCATCCGCCACGAAAGCCTCCCAAAGGTCGAGATGCCGCAGGACTGGCTTGATCTGCGGCGGCAATGTCTCGCCGATCGGCACGGTCTCGGTTGCGGGCGCATCGATCAGCGCGACGCGCAGCGCGGGGGCGAACGCGGCCAGTGAAATCGCGGTCGCGCTGCCCGCGGGGCCGGCTCCGGCGATCAGCACATCGAAGTCGGCCAAGGCGCGTGCCTCGCTTCTAATCCGTTCTGACTGCATAAAAGGACGCGACCACGCCGGCCGGCGATACCGTGCCGGGTTGTCCGCCGGAATGCGGAATGGTGCGCACGATCGAACCGACGATCGACGGGCGCTGCGCGATGCCGTTGGGCCACGGCGGCACGACGTAACCGATATAGTCGTAAGTCCATTCCTCGCCGCCGCCGACACCTTTGCCCTGAAAGCGCACCGCCCACGGCGTGCCGTAGCCGATCGAACCATTGAGATCGAGCGACCAGCCCGGTCCGTAGATGCGTCCCTTGAACACGCCCATCGGCGCGTCGTCGATGCTGATATTGGCGCGGCCGAATTCGAGCGCATCGAACGCGGTCGAGAGGTCCGGATCATTCAACAGGCTGCGATAGGTCCAGATGCCGGCAAGGTTGCCGATGTTCGGGCTTTGAGCCATGCGATCTCTCCGCGCTCGCCTTCAGGGTCACGAAACGTTGACGCCGCCATCGCTCGTCTTGGTGATGAAGCCGAGCTGCGCCCAGGCGGTCACCATTGCAAGATCGCCCGCATTGTTCTGCGCCGTCGGCGACCACGGGCCGCCATTGACGAACACCGGCCGATGCGCGGGCCACCAATATGTCAGCTGCTGGATCGACTTTGCGGGATCGCCGGTGCTGTCCGGCTCGATCAGGTTCCAGGCCGTGTAGGTGATATCGATGCCTTGGCTGGTGCACTCGTTGAAGTCGGCCTGCCACGGCACCGCGCTGTATTTGGTGACGTCGCCCGGCTCGAGTCCGGCCGCGAGATCGGCCGTCGTCGCCGCACCCGAAACCGCGGCGGGCTGGCTCAACGCGCCTTGTGACGAGTTCGCCGCCGCGATGCGATAGGCGGCCGAATAGATCGCCGGATTGCGCATGAGCCAGGACGCTTCGCCGCCGGGACAGAACGAGCCTCCAAGCCCGCCGCCGAGCGCGCCGCGATCGAGCTGCGCGCCCGGGCCGGGCGGCTGCGGCGGCGGCACGATGCCCTCGCGCTGCTCGTTGATGAACAGGCCGCGCGCCCATTGGCCGAGCAGGAACAGCATCGTATCGGTCAGGCGCAGGAATTTCGACGGCACCTCATTCGACAATGGATTGTCGCCGCACAAAAGCGGCATCTGGAACAGCCTGTAATTCGGATTTTCCGCAGAAGGCGTCACCAGCAATTCGTTCTCATGTCCGGCCTTGCGCAACACCGAATAGAGAAATTGCCGCCGCTGGCGCCGCTGCTCGCGCTCATGCGGGTCATCGCCATCGAACGGCGGGATCGAGAGCGGCGTTGCGTCGAAGTTGCCGCCCGGATCGGTGTTGTGCGGGTTGCCGCCGAACAGCGCATCCTTGTCCATGACGAACTGGTAGTCGATCGGGCGCTTCAGGATCGGCCAGATGTCGCGCCAGAAGTAGGGTCGATGCTGGAAGTTCCATTGCGCGCGGCGCCGCCAGCCCGCGAGCGCCTTGGCGTCGGCGGGCGGCAGCGCACCGCCGGCGAACGGCGGCACGCCGTAGATGTACGGCAGATAGGCGAACTGGCGCACCGCGACATCGAACACAAGGTCGTCCATCGTGACGATGTCGACGATCTCCGGCGCATAGCGCGGATATCCGACGATCGTCCATGCCGGATCCTTGGGCCCGAGCTTGGGGTGCCGGGCATTCGCCGGCGCCGGCTGTCCGTCGATCGCGAGCAGCGTGTAACGGAAGACCGCGGTGACCGGCCCGTCGGACGTATCGTCGAACCAGCCGTCATTGTTGGCGTAAGCCTCGATCTTCGGATTGCCGAAGCCCGCAAGCATCGTGCCGGAATTGCCGTAGCCGCCGAGCACCAGCAGGCGGTTGCGATTGTCCTGCTGGGTGCAAATGACGGTGCCGAGGCTCGCGATCGGGTTGGGCGTCAAGGCGGGCGGAAAGCTCGCCGGCGCGACGCTTGAATCGAATTCGGCGCGGCGGCTCTTCGCATTCTTGAACGCTACGTTGCGCGGCCCTGGATCGATGATGAGCTGCTGGCGCTCTTGCGAGTTGGTGATGTCGGCATTGCGCAGCGGATGATCGGCCGCGTAACCGTGCTCGCCCGCGGTTTCCTTGAATTCGTACCAGCTCGATTTCTTGTTCGCGAGGTAGACCGTCCACGCAATGTCGTCGATGCGCACGCTGAGAAGCTGCCCAGAATGCTCATCGACGATGGCAAATGTATCGCCGATCGCGACCTCGCGTCCCTCGGGCGTCGTGTCGTCGTAGACGAAGACTTCAAAGCGTGCCGCCTGGCGACGGATCAGCCCATTGTCCTTGAAGTTGGTGACGCGGACGACCTTTCCGTCCTTGACGATCGGATTGCCGCTCTGGTCGCACTCGATCGGCAGCGCGCCGGCCGCCTCCGGCGCGATATAGAACGAGTTCGGGCTGTTGCCGAGCCGCGCGATCCCGATCGCGGGGTGGATGCGGAAAGTTGTCGGCATCGCGAACTCCGGTCAGTCGAAGAACTTGAGCGAGACGGCGTCGAGCTTGAGCGCGTCGCTCGCCAGCGAACCGTCGAGATCGAGCACCACCAGATTGACCTGGAACTCTTCCGTGCCCGCCGCCGAAAGCCTGCCGACCGCTTCGGTCGCGTCGAGCCGGAAGCTCGACGGCGTCTTGTGCGGCCGCGGCCGGAGATCGAACTTGTCGGCCGGCCCGCTCGGCACGTCGCAATGGCCGGGCCCGCCGATGCAAGAGCCGGTGAACATGTTCACCTGGCCGACATAGTTCGGGTTGCCCTTGGTCGGCGTCGCGATGCCGGCATCCGGCGTATTGAGGAAGGCGCGGATATAGAACCCCGGCCGCGCCACATATTGCACGGCGTGCAACCGGATTTCGGCGCGGCTATGCGTATCGAGCACGCGCGGATGGATCTTGGTATCGGCCGAACGGAAGCGCTGCAGCGGCACGGTGTTCACCGCCGGGAACACATGCGCCGCCATGACGTATTCATAGCCGAGCGCCGCGATGCTGAAGGTATCTTCGACGGTGAAGTTCCACGGCGGCAGGACCGCATCCGGATTGTCCGGACCACGGCCCGGATGGCGACGCTGCCATTCCGCCCACAGCCGGTCGCAGTTCGCGTGATGACCCCAGAAGATCGGATCGAAAGCGGTGCGGCCGGAGTCCACCATGTCGCCGGTCGGAAACTGATTGGCCGGCGTCGTTTGGCCGATGCCGAAATATGGGTTCGCGCCGCCGGAGAAATTGTGAATGAGATTGTGGATGTTCTCCAGCGCGCCGAAGAACTGGTTGTCCATCGGACCGCTGCCGAAGCCGAAGAAGCTGGTGATGTTCAGGATGCGATCGACATCCTCCGGCGTCGGATAGGCTTCGAAGATCAGATCCTTGTTGCCGCCCGGCCAGCGGCGCCAGTCGAACAGCGGGTTGACTTTTTCCAGTGCCGCGATGATCGCGTTGTCGCTTGCCGAATCATCGCCGAACTTGATGCCGGCGGCGGTGAACAGCCGCGCGCCGGAACTGAAGGTCTGGCCGATAACGTGCTCCAGCCCGCCCAGCACCGGTTTCGGTACATCGCCGCTGGCGGCGAGCGCCTTGATGGCGTCCTCGTCGATCCAGCATTGATAGGCCGGCGGCACATAGCCGTTATCGAGCGCGACCGTCGCGCCCATGTCCTCGATGGCGGCTTTGACATTCGCGGCGTCCGCCGCCCAATCCCAGTAGGGCAGCGTCACCGTCGGATCGATGTCCTGCAACTGCTTCTCGAAACCGTAGAGATAGGCGCGATGCCAGGTGAGAAACTCCTCCCAGCCGTGCTGGCACTGGTTTGCATGGATGCGCGCCCAGTAACCGAAGCTGCGCTCATCCTGATAATAGGCATCCAGCGACTTCATCCGCGCAATGCAGTTGCGGAAGCGCGACAGCTCGTCGGGCGTGAGGAACGCGATGTTCTTGCGCGCCTTCAAGCGTCCGGCGTCGTCGGCGAGCTGATTGCTCGGCCCGTCGAAGGCCGGATGCGCCGCCTGTCCGGCGGCCAGCGCTTGAAGCCGGTCGATCGGCATCGCGGCGACGCGCGCATGCGGCGCATCGTCCGCTTCGCCCGGGCAACCATCCGCGATCCATTGCGCGATGAAACGGATGTCGGATTCGGCAACGCGCGACCCGCCCCAGGGCAGCGGCGGAAACTGCGTCCCATCGAACGGATACTGCCCGCGCAGGCCGCGCGGCAGACCCGCACCGCTGTCGGTGCCGGGCGCGGCTGACGCCGCCGGTGCCGC
>JBBWZU010000169.1:0-12713 GCA_039649225.1 Hyphomicrobiales bacterium
TTGCGCGGCGCTGCTGATGTTCCTCACCTTCGTGACGACGCGCTCCTCGAACGCGCGGCTGCGCATCGTGCTGATCGCCATTGCGGGTGTTGCCGTGATGGTTCTGCTGCTTGCGGCGCTGCTCTCGGTCGACCGCGTCGCCGAGCTGTTCCAGCAGCGCGCGAGCCTCGAGCAGTCCTATGACGTCGGCCACCTCGGCCGCTTCGGCCGCTATATTCTCGGCGCCGAATTGGCGCTCGACCGCCCGTTCGGGATCGGGCCGCTCCAGTTCCATTTCCTGTTTCCCGAGGACCCACACAACACCTATCTCAACGCCTTCCTGTCCGGCGGCTGGCTCTCCGGCATGGTCTACTGGTTGCTGACGCTGACGACGCTGTGGCTCGGGTTCCGCACCGTGTTCGTCGACACGCCCTGGCGCCACATCTATCTCGCGGTCTATTGCGCCTATGTCGGCACCGCCGGCGAGAGCGTCGTCATCGACAGCGACCACTGGCGCCACTACTTCCTGCTGGTCGGGGTGATCTGGGGCCTGATGACGGTTTCACGCGGCTATGCGGGCGCGGACGCCTCCCGTGCGCGTTACGGAAATACAGTCGCCCTTGCGCCAAATGGCCGGGCGGCGTAGAGCTTCGGCCGTCGTCGGAGCGTAGCGCAGCCCGGTTAGCGCACCTGCCTGGGGGGCAGGGGGTCGGAGGTTCGAATCCTCTCGCTCCGACCATTAAACGCCTTGAATTATAACGGCTATTACCGCTCCCGCTCTTCAGTCCACTCCAGCGCTAGCCGAGGCTACGCTTTGGGCCATTTGCTCGTCACGCCTCCTGCTTGGTCCTCGGCGAGACAGCCAGTCCGAGGAACACCAGGACCGCCTGGTTGAGCCGCAGGATCTCTTCGTCGTCTAGCCTGCCAATGCGCGCGCCAACCTTGGTCTTTGACACGGTGGTAATTTTGTCCACCATCAAACGGCATGCCGCGCGCAGGCCATTGCGCTCATTAGGCTCCACTGGCAGGCGGACTAGGGGCGCGTCGGTCTCGTCCGTGGTGAAGGCGCAGATGGTGATCGAGTCGGTCGCGTCGAAGCTGTCGTCCTGAACGATGACGACGGGGCGCGGCTTGTCCTTGCCGCCGGCGGCGGTCCAGATGTCGCCTCGCCTCATTCATCGCCCCAATCCGAGATCGCGTCGATGAACACTTGATCCTCCCGCGCATGGGCGCTGGCTGCGATGGCAGCCGACTGACGATGCGCCTCGGACCGGAAAGAGGGCGAGCGCACGTCCGGCACCCAAATCTGGATTGGGCGCAAACCCTGCTCGCGCAGCCGCTCGCGGTGTTCTCGCACCTTTACGCGCGAGAGCTTGGGCTCGGACTTGGACTTGGGCTTGGGCTTGGGCTTGGATACCGAGGCCATGACAAGTCTCCAATATAGTTACATGTAACCTATCATGGGCCGTCGGCTTTTGCCAGGCCTTTCACCGGTGTTCGCTGCCGGGACGACCCCTCCTCTTTGGCGGCTTCGTCAATTTAACAGATCGGCAGATCGCCGGTCAGCCGGATTGCCCGCTTCGCGGGTTCCTCAGGGATGAGGTCGGAGCTAGGCGTTATCCGCCGCGCCCAAGGCGACAGTGCTGTTGAGCGCCTTTTTTAGGCCGCGCGGATCTGACCGAGAAACGCCTGCATCGAGGTCTGCAGATTGGCCGCCTCGCGCGACAATTGGGTCGACGATCCGAGGAAGCGCTCGGCCGCCGTGCCGGTCGCGGTCGCCGCGCTGGTGACGTCGCCCATGTTCCTTGCGGCCCGTGTCGTGCCTTGAGATGCATTGGCGATGTTGCGGGCGATCTCCTGGGTCGCCGCGCCCTGCTCCTCGACGGCCGTTGCGATCGCGGTCGCATTCTCGTTGATGGCGCCGATGGTGCCGGCGATGGCATTGATCGCCGTAACGGCGTCCGCGGTCGCGGCCTGAACCGCGGCGATCTGCGCCTCGATGTCGGCGGTCGATTTCGCGGTCTGGCTCGCAAGATTCTTGACCTCCGAGGCGACCACCGCAAAGCCGCGGCCCGCCTCCCCGGCGCGCGCCGCCTCGATCGTGGCGTTGAGGGCGAGCAGATTGGTCTGCCCGGCGATCGCGCTGATGAGACCGAGCACCTCGCCGATCTTGTGCGTTTCCGCCGTCAACGCGGTGATCTTGCTGGCCGTCTCCTGCGCCTGCGACACCGCCGTCGCCGCGATGGTGGTGGAGTCGGAGACGCGGCGGCCGATCTCGCGCACCGACGAGGAGAGCTGCTCGGCAGCGCTTGCCACCGCTTCGACATTTTCCGAGGCCGCATGCGAGGCGTCAGCCGCATCCTTCGACTGCGACGCGGTGCGCTCGGCGGTTCCCGCCATCGTCTTGGCGTCGGAGTGCAATGTCCCGGCCGTGGTCGATACCACGTTGACGACCGCACCGACCGCCGTATCCAGTTCGTCCGCAAGCGCCGCGAAGGCGGCCCGGCGCTCGGCCTCGCCGCGCGCGCGCGTCGTGCTCTGCTCCTGCTGCAGCCGCACCATCTCGACGCTGTTGGCGCGCAGCACGTCGACCGCGCGCGCGATCTCGCCGACTTCATCGCTGCGTGCGGCGCCCGGCACGGCGACGTCGAGAATGCCGCGCGAAATCTTGTCGATCGCCGCCGTGAGAATGACGATCGGATGGACCACGCGGCGGCCGAACAGGATCGCCAGACCGACGATCAGCAAGGCGACGAACACGACACCGCCGGCCGTGAACATGAAGCCGAGGCGCGCCGCAGCGATCATCGCGTCGGAGCGGCCGAGGGCCTCCGCCAATGCGGCTTCGCGCGGCGCCAGCGCCGAGGCCAACAGCGGCAGGACGTAGGGCCGCCACTCCTGCAGCGTCTTGGGCGGAGCCGCGCCCTTTTGCGAGGCGATCAGGACATCGCGATAGAGCTTGCCGCCTTCGGTGACGAACAGCCGGTCGGCGAGCTTGAGCGCGTCGCTGAGCTTGGCGCTGTCGGGAATGGCCGCGGCGGCGCGCTGCAGCTGCTGCCACAACAGGTCGATCTTGCCGCCAAGGTCCAGATAGGTGCCGAGCACCTCCTCGGAGAACGGTTTGCGCGAGCCGACATATTGCGCCGCCCAGGTCGAGCGGCGGCCGGCGAAGTCGCGCAAGTCGATCGAGAGCCGGGCAACACCGGTCAGCCGCGCGATCGAGGGCTGTTGCGCGGCGAGCTCGACCTCGAGCTGCGACATCATCGACGAGACCGCATCGCCCATGACCATGACGGCGGCAACGTAATCGGCGGCGATGTTCGGCGTTCGCTCCGCGCGCGGCTTGGCGAATTCGGCCTGCGCGCGATTGCGCTCGCGATCGAGCCCCACGACCAAAGCATCGAACGGTTTTTGCACGGCGCTCGCGATCGATGCCGGGAGAACCGCAAAACGCTTGGCGAAGTCCGCAAGATTGGCGTCGGTTTCCTCGCGGGTCTTGCGCACCTGGTCGCGCTCCGAAGCGCTCGCGGCCGCTTCGGTCACCAGCACCTGATTGTTCATGCCGCGTTCCAGCCCGAGCCGCTCGTTGAGCTGCGACAGCGGCACCAAGGCTTCGACCAGCTGGCGCGCCAGAATGGCCGACTGCCAGCGATGCCAATCCTGCGCGGCGAGCATCAGGCTGCCGCCGATTGCGATCGCGCCGATCAGCGCCATGCAAAGAACGAACACAGTCCTGATGCGCATGTCGAAGAATCTCCGTGACGATGCGGAGACTAGCGTCGCAAGTCTTTAACTTTGTTCCATGAAAGGCAGAAATCGCGGCGCGGGATAATACGTATATGATGGCTGGAGGCCGCAGGGGCGCAAAAGCTAGCTCAGCACCCGCGGCAGATGTTCAGCGTGTGGCGCAGGCTCGCATCACGCTCGTCTTCGCGTGCGTCCCAGCCCGGCGCGAACGGCTTGGGCAATTCGGCGCGTGCATCGGGGCGCGTTCCTGCGCTGCCGGTCAACAGCTCGCTTTGAGCCGACGTCAATGCGCGCGGCTCATGCTGGCGCACGACGCGCTGCTTCTTGGCGGGTGTGCGCGGCGCCTGATCGGCCCGCGGCTCGTCGTACTGCTGTTGCGGGCTCATCGCCCAATCCGGCAGCGGCTGCGGCGGCAGCATCACCCCAAAACATCCGCCGAGCGGAAGGGCGAGCAGCGAAACGAGCAGAACAGGCGATATCCGCATCGACCGGATCCTATACAACCGGCAGTAGGCCGCGCCATGATGCACGCCCTTAGCTATTGCCGCAAGGAGAACGAACCACTCAACAAGTACCGTCCAAAGGTATGCGCGTGGTTTAAGTCGGCACTGCGGCGTTCAAATTCACCGCACTTGAGCAAGATGACTTCTCTTCGAATCGGCATCCGGCTCCAAGTTCTTGATTTATCGCGCGTCCGGACGGGAAACCGGTTCCCACTTTTCCTGGACGCGCTCTAGCCGCCGGTCAGCGTATCCTCGATTTCGGCGAGCGCGCGGCGCAGCTCCACCGCCAGCGGACCCAGCCCGCCACGGCAGCGATCGCGGTCGCCCGCCCGGCCCGCCTGCTCCAGCACGACGGCGGCGGCTCCGACGCCGGCGGCGCCGACCGCCTGCGCGGCGCCTTTCAGGCGATGCGATGCGGCGGCCACCGCCGCAAGATCGCCGAGGCGGGCCGCGACCGTGATCTCGCGCTCGGCATCGATCGCGCTGTCGCGGAACTTTTCCAACAGCGACCCAATGGCCTCGCGGTCATCGCCGAGCCAGCTCGCCAGCACGTTGTCGTCGATTGCGCGCGGCCCGGTCTTTTCGCCGGCAAAACCGTGATCCTCGGTCTCCTCGATCGCCAGCCAGCGCACCAGCATGGTGCGCAACGCATCGATGTTGACCGGCTTGACCAGATAGGCGTCCATGCCGGCGGCAAGGCAACGCTCCTCTTCGCCCTTCATGGCATTCGCCGTCACCGCCACCACCGGCGTGCGCGGATGATCGGCGCGCCGCTCGGCCTCGATCGCGCGCAGCCTGCGCGTCAGCTCATAGCCATCCATGCGCGGCATATGGATATCGGCCAGCACCGCGCCGTAGGGCTTGGCGAGCCAGGCATCGAGCGCCTCCTGCCCGTCCGCCGCGGTATCGGCCGCGACGCCGAGCAGATCGAGCTGGCGCACCAGCACTTCCTGATTCACCGGATGGTCATCGACCACCAGGACGATCGGCCGCTCGCCGCTGAGTTGTTTCGGCAGCTTGCGGGTCGCGGTTGCGTGCGCGGTGTACTGCGCGGCGCCAAACAGCGCGTCCTGCGGCGCCGCGTCGAAGATCAGCCGCACGTAGAATTTCGAGCCGGCGCCGGGCGTGCTCTCGGCCGAGATGTCGCCATCCATCAGTTGGGCGAGGCGCCGCACGATCGAAAGGCCGAGCCCGGTCCCGCCGAACTTGCGCGTCGTCGAGGAATCCGCCTGCGCAAACGGCTGAAACAGGCGCTTGCGCTGCTCTTCATCGATGCCGATGCCGGTATCTTCCACGGCCAGCGTCACGCGGGTGCGCCCGCCGCCGAGCGGCGCCGTCGAGGCGCGCACCGAGACGCGGCCGCGCTCGGTGAATTTCAGCGCGTTGCCGAGCAGATTGAACAGGATCTGTCGCACCCGCGTCGCGTCGCCGATCAGCGTGTCGTCGGACCCGGGCTCGACCGCGCCCAGCAGCATCAGCCCTTTTGCGGCGGCCTGCGCCTGGAACGTGCT
This sequence comes from Hyphomicrobiales bacterium, assembly GCA_039649225.1. Lineage (GTDB taxonomy): Bacteria > Pseudomonadota > Alphaproteobacteria > Rhizobiales > Xanthobacteraceae > PALSA-894. The sequence continues at coordinate 5,741 of JBBWZU010000169.1, forward strand.
CATCACGCCGTCGATCAGGCCGGAGAGCGAGAACGGCGCGGTCTCCATCTCGAGCCGTCCCGCCTCGATTTTCGAGAAGTCGAGCACGTCGTCGATGATGCGCAGCAACGCCTGCGCGGAATCGCGCATGGTCGCAACCGTGCGCCGCTGGCTGGCGTCCAGACCCTGACGGTCGAGCACCTCCATCATGCCAAGCACGCCGTTCATCGGCGTGCGGATTTCGTGGCTCATGGTGGCCAAGAAGGTGGATTTCGACTGGTTGGCGGCTTCGGCTTCGGCGCGCTCGCGCTCGGCGGATTCCAGCGCCATCTCGGCTGCGTCCTTGGCATCCTCCTGCGCCTTCTCGCGCTCCTTCACGTCGGTGATGTCGCGATAGACCGCGAGCAGGCTGCCCTCGGAGAGCGGCTTGTAGGTGAACTCGATGTAGCGGCCGGTATGGATGCGCCGCTCATGGCGGAAACCGCCGGGCAAGAGCATCTTCGCGGCACGGGCGCGGACCATCTCGTCGAGATCGTCCACGGGACCGAAGTCGCCGCGCTGCACCTGATAGCGGATGATCTTCCAGAGCGACGCGCCGGGACCCGTGATGGTGTCAGGCAGATCGAGAAACCGATTGAACTGATCGTTGCCGATCTTGATGTTGAGGTCCTTGTCGAGAAGCACGATGCCTTCGCTCATGTTCTCCAGCACCGTGCGCATCGCCTCGCGCGTCTCTTCGATCTCGGCGCGCGCCGCATTCAGGTCCTGCGCGCGCTGCTTGCTCTCGGTGATGTCGACGGTGGCGCCGGCCATGCGGATGGCGCGGCCGTCGGGCGCGCGCTGCGCGATCCCGTTCTGGCGGGCCCAATGCCAGGTCCCATCCGCGGCCTGGTAGCGGTACTCGGAGGAAAAGCGCGGCGTGACGCCCTTGAGGTGATCGATCAGCGCCTGGCGATAGGCCGGCAGGTCATCGGCGTGGATTCGTCCGCCGGATTCCTCCGGCGTCAGCACCTGATCGTCGGCCAGGCGGAAGATCGCCCGCATCGTCGGCGAGTAGTAGATGGTGCCTTTGTCGATATCCCAGTCATAGAGACCGTGATTGATCGAGGCCATCGCCAGCTCGTAGCGCTCCTGGTCCGGAGCGGGTCCGGCCTTTCGCGGCGGCACCAACGGCTTGCGGCCCGGCGCCTCGGGCGCTGCCGGCCGCTGCTCGGCTTGCCGCTGCTCGTCTTGGCGCCGCTCATCTTGGCGAGTCGTTTTCTTCGACGTCATGGATACTGCCTGCCAGCATTCTGCGGCCCGGCGGTATCGTCGGCGTATCGCGACGGGCTGAAATTGTATCGTCTGTATCGCGAGCACGCATCGGCGCATGAAGACTGCCGGAGCCGCCGTCGCGAATCCGTAGGGCGGACAAAGGTGCGAACGCGCCGTGCCCGCCGCAACGCATATGGCGGGCACGCTACGCTTCCGCTAGCGCGGAAGCGCGCTTTGCCCGCCCTACGCTTGCGCCCTAGCCGTGGTCGCTCGCCGCCGCATCGAGCAGCTTGCGGCACTCCTGCAACTCGTTGAGCGTGTCGCGCAGCTTGGCCAGTCCCTCGCCGGACAGCGCGGGTTTGGGCGCCGGCGGCGGCTCGGACCTCATCGTCAGCGGGATCATCGGGGTCGAGGCGAGCGCCTCGTCATCGACCCGGCGACTCTCGGCGAGCCGCTCCTCGTCGAGCGTGCCACTCAAGAACGACGGCAGCAGCCCGAACAGGCGGCGATGCGCCGGATCGGTGTCGCCGCGCCGTCCGCTGCCATGCGAGGGACGCGCGGCGACGGGCTCCGGAGTATCGGCCTCGACCTCCGCCTCGGCCACCTCGACCGGCGCCGCGACGCCGCGCGAGGGCTGTGCGGCACCCGGCTTCCAGACATGCTGGACGAATTTGATGCCGTGATCCTTGAGGATGCGCTGCGCACCCCGGATCGTGTAACCCTCGCCATAAAGGAGATGACGGATGCCGCGCAGCAGATCGATGTCATCGGGGCGGTAGTAGCGGCGGCCGCCACCCCGCTTTAGCGGTTTGATCTGCTGAAATCGCGTTTCCCAAAAACGCAGCACGTGCTGCGGCAAGTCGAGGTCGTCCGCGACTTCGCTGATGGTTCGAAACGCATCAGGCGCCTTTTCCACCACTACCGCCTACCCCTTACTCCATCGACGCGGTCACTAGCGATATTTCGTCTTCAGGTTCGTTCTGATTTTTCCGATTCGTTGTCTCTATGGTAACCACCCGAGGAAATACGTCTACGGATGTTTGCCATCCGGCCCGGTATTGATCCTTTGCTTGAGGATGGCGGATGGCTTGAACACCATCACTCGGCGGGGCGAAATCGGCACCTCTTTACCGGTCTTCGGGTTGCGGCCGATCCGTTGGCCTTTTTTGCGCACCACGAATGACCCAAAAGAGGACAGCTTCACGGTTTCGCCCCGTTCAAGCGAATCCGTGATCTCCTTCAAGACCATTTCTACGAGAGTCGCCGACTCAGTTCGCGACAGCCCGACCTTTTGGTACACGGCCTCGCAAAGGTCCGCGCGCGTCACCGTCTTGCCCGCCATCGCCTAACCCCGCTTTCGGCGACCAACCTTATCAACTTGAATAATAACGATATTCACATCGCGAGGCCGTGGTCAACGGCTGGATTTGCCATTTCGGCGTGGTGTCTCACCAGCGCACCAGTGCGGCACCCCAGGTAAACCCGCCGCCCATGGCCTCAAGCAAAACGAGATCACCGCGTTTGATACGTCCATCCTTGATGGCGACATCGAGCGCGAGCGGGATCGACGCCGCGGAGGTATTGCCATGGCGATCCACCGTGGTGACGACCTTCTCGGGCGCGATGCCGAGCTTGTGCGCGGAACCATCGATGATGCGTTTGTTGGCTTGATGCGGCACAAACCAGTCGAGATCTTCGGCTGTGTATCCGGTGTCCTTGAAAACATCCTTGATCACATCGGTGATCGCGCCGACCGCGAACTTGAACACCTCGCGGCCTTCCATGCGCAGATGACCGACGGTGCCGGTCGATGACGGGCCGCCGTCGACGAACAGCTTGGCTTTGTGCCGGCCATCCGAACGCAGATGCGCGGTGAGCAAGCCGCGACCCTCCGGCGTTCCATCCTGCTGTTGCGCCTCCAACACGATCGCGCCGGCGCCGTCGCCGAACAGCACGCAAGTGCCGCGATCGGTCCAGTCGAGGATGCGCGAAAATGTTTCCGCCCCAATGACCAGCGCGCGCTTGTGCACACCCGACTTGAGCAGGCCGTCGGCGGTCGCGAGCGCATAGACGAAACCCGAGCACACCGCCTGCAAATCGAAGGCCGCCCCGTGATGAATGCCGAGCGCGGCCTGGATCGCGACCGCGCTCGAGGGAAACGTATTGTCCGGCGTCGAGGTCGCGCAGATGATGAGATCGATATCCTGCGCATCGACATTGGCGTGCGCCAATGCGGCGCGTGCCGCCGCGATGCCGAGATCGGAGGTCATCTCGCCGTCCGCCGCGATATGGCGCTCGCGAATGCCGGTGCGCTGCACGATCCATTCGTCGGAGGTGTCGACCGTCCGCGCCAGATCGGCATTGGTGACAGTGCGTTGCGGCAGATAGCTGCCGCAGCCAAGAACAACAGAACGTGTGACGGTCACGAAGCGGCCTCACCCACCTTAGCTTGCCCCCGCCTCTTCGCGAGCATGGCGAATGAGGGTATCGCTGATCTTGTTGAGCAGTTCGTAGCGGATCATGTCGTAGCCGACATCGACGGCCGCGGCGAATCCTTCCGGATCGGTTCCGCCATGGCTCTTGATGACGATGCCATTGAGGCCGAGGAACACGCCGCCGTTCGCCTTGCGCGGGTCCATCTTGTCGCGCAACACCTGGAAGGCCGGGCGGGCGAGCAGATAGCCGAGCTTGGCGCGCCAGGTGCGCGACATCGCCGCGCGCAGCAAATCGGTGATCTGGCGCGCGGTTCCCTCCGCGGTCTTGATCGCGATGTTCCCCGAAAATCCTTCGGTCACCACGACATCGACGTTTCCCTTGCCGATCGTGTCGGCCTCCACGAATCCCACATAGTCGAGGAACGGCAGGTTCGCCTCGCGCAGGACCCGGCCCGCCTCGCGCACCGATTCCAGGCCCTTGACCTCCTCGACGCCAATGTTGAGAAGCGCGACGGTCGGGCGCTCCACGTCAAACAGCACGCGCGCCATGGCGCTGCCCATCACGGCAAGATCGACCAGATGATCGGCATCCGCGCCGATCGAGGCGCCGACATCGAGCACGACCGCATCGCCTTTGAGCGTCGGCCACACCCCGGCGATCGCCGGCCGCTCGATTCCCGGCATGGTGCGCAGATGGATTTTGGCCATCGCCATCAACGCGCCGGTATTGCCGGCCGAGACCGCGACGTCGGCTTCGCCCTTCTTGACGGCGTCGACGGCGAGCCACATCGACGACTTGCCGCGGCCACGGCGCAGCGCCTGGCTCGGCTTGTCGTCCATCTTGACCACGACATCGGTGTGGACAATGCGCGAGGCAGCCTTGAGCCGCGGCCGCTCGCCGACCAGCGGCGCGATCACGGCTTGGTCGCCGAACAAGACGAATTCGGTATCGGGATGGCGGGCGAGCGAGATATCGGCACCGGGCACAACCACGGTCGGCCCGAAGTCGCCTCCCATGGCGTCGAGCGCAATTCGGACCTTTTGAGCCATGACTGTCCTGGCAACCGTCCTGTGCAAACGCTGCGGTGCAGACCGTCTGCACCATCGAGCCTAAAAGTCCCCGCCGGGACGTGCGCCGCGCGGCGGGACAATAGCGGTTCGGCGGACGAACCACAAAGGGGCTGTGTAAAGCCGCTATTCCTTGACTGTACCCTTTTTCAAAGCCGCCAGCGCGGCGAAAGGATTGCCTGCCGTAGCGTCGTCCGCCTCCTCCCCGGTCTTCTCCCCCGTCTTGGGCGCGTCGAACGCGATGCCGGGCTTACGCGGATACGGGTCGACGCCGAGAATCAGATATTCGGTCGCCAGCGCGCCGACGTCGATACTGTCACCGGCCAGCGGCTCCGGCCCTTCGATGGAACTCGGCGCCTCGTCCTCGGACTTCGGCCGCGCGACGGCGGCGGGCTCCGGCGCGAAGTCGACATCCACCTCTTCGTTGATCTCGTTGACCACCGGTTCCAATGTGACGACGCAGCTTTGGCCGACGGTTGCGCTGACCCGGCCCGCGACATGCAGCCCATCGCGGCCCCAATGCGACAGGTCGAACGTCGCGCTGGCCCGCTGCACGCTGTCGACGCCGAGCGCGCCGGCCAGCGCCGCGCGCGTCGCCGCGTCCGCCTCGACCGTGACGCGGCGCCCGGCTTCGGTAATGTCGGCAAGCTTGATCGGGACGCTCCACGGCGCTGCCGCTTCACTCATGAGTTTGACTCCGCCGCAATCTTGAGGGGCTCGGGAAACCGCACCTTGCCCGAGGCCAGCGCGCCAAGGTCCTGGGCTTGCAACGCGTTGGCCATTTCCCGCACATAGTCGGCAAGCCGCGTTGCGGCAACCTGCGGTTCAATCTCCGCGTAGACATTGCGGGCGAGCGCCTCGGCGAGCAGCCCATTGTCCGGCCGCGCCAGCGCCGCCTCATAGGCGCGCGCGCGGCCATAAAACGCCTCGCCCACCCGCCGCATCTGGCGCGGCACGCCCTGATCGCTGATGCCCATCTCGCGCAAGTTATGATCGATATCGAGACAGAAGGCGTCAAACACGCCCTGCGCCAGCCCTTGCATGGCGCTATCGCCCTCCCGCATGCGCCGTAGCAGCAGGGCAGCGTGCAGCACGATCATGTCGAAGCGGCCGAGCACGGTGTCGGCGACGCCGTACTCCTGGTAGAAACGCGGGCAGCGGGCCTGCGCCACAACGGCGCCATAGAGAGCCGCAATGGTGGGTTTGGGTGAACGGCGGAACAGGGGCGGCATCATTGATTTTGCACGTTAATGGCGCTCGCGGGCGGTCCGGCCTGTCCGGATTGCAATTCTTCGATCTGCGGGGTACGTCAACCGGTCACGGGGCGCAAGGGCGCCCAAAGGCTCGCCGCATGGGTGCTCGCGTTACAGCTCGTCCGATTGCCGTTGTGGCAACGCTGGCGCTCGGCCTGCTGCTCGGCGGCTGCTTCACCCAGAACTATCAGCGCGGCTATGTGCTGGCGGATGGGGCGCTCGAGCAGATCCCGCTCGGCGCGCCGCAGGAGCAGGTGCTGATCTCGCTCGGCACGCCCTCCACGGTCGCAACCGTCAGCGGCGAGGTCTTCTATTACATCTCGTCCAAGACCGAGCAGACCTCGTTCCTGCCCGAAAAGGTGGTCGATCAGCGCGTCGTCGCGGTCTATTTCGACAAGAACCGCCGCGTGGAGCGGCTCGCCAATTACGGCCTGCGCGACGGCAAGATCTTCGACTTCATCGGCCGCACCACGCCGACGAGCGGCCAGGAGCTGACCTATCTGACCTACGTGTTCAAGGTCTTCGGCGGCAAATAAGCCTTTCCGGTTCAGAGCTGCGCCCCACCCGTGCCGGCGGCGGCTTGCATGCGCGCGCGCGTCCCGCGATGATTGCGGCTCAATAAAAAGTCCGGGATAGGAATGCACCGATGGCCGATACAATTTCCCGCCGGGACATCCTGTCCGGCGCGGCGGGGCTTGCCGCCGCAACATGGCCCTCGATGGCTGAGGCCGAGTGGCGTCCGAGCGAGGCGGTGCGCGTCATCGTTCCGGCGGCGCCCGGCGGCACCACCGACCTGATGGCACGGCTGCTGGCGCAACATCTCCAGGTCGCGTGGGGCCAGTCGACCGTCGTGGAAAACAAGTCCGGCGGCGGCGGCACGATCGCGATGACCGATTTCGTGCGCCAGAAGCCGGACGGCCACAGCATCATGCTCGGCAATCCGGGGCCGAATGCGATCGCCTACAACATCTTCCGCAACATCAG
>JBBWZU010000194.1:0-5157 GCA_039649225.1 Hyphomicrobiales bacterium
AACAAGACTTACGATTATCGATCGCCGATGCCTTGGCAAGAACATCGTGGCGTAAGAAGGCGGGCCTGAAGGACCGAAATGACCGACACGCCGCTGACAAATAGCCTGGAAGGCGCCTCCCCCTTCAGGTCGATCTCCGACTTGCGCGCGGCCTGTCTCGACCTGCCGGCCGGCAATGACGCCGCCGCCGCGGCGGTTGTCGCCAGGCAGGCCCAATTGACCAAGCCGCCCGGCAGCCTTGGCCGGCTGGAGGACATCGCCGCATGGCTCGCCCAATGGGGCGCCGGCAGACTGCGGCTCGACCGCGTCGACATCCTGGTGTTCGCCGGCAATCACGGCGTCACGGCGCAAGGCGTATCGCCCTATCCGGCCGCGGTCACGGCGCAGATGGTAGCCAACTTCAGCACCGGCGGCGCCGCGATCAATCAGCTCGCGCAGGCAGGCGCCGCCAGTCTTCGCGTGCTGCCGCTTCGGCTCGATGAACCCACGGCGGATTTCACGCGTGAACCGGCGATGGATGCGCCGTCGTTTCTCGCGGCCGTGGCGACCGGCTACAACGCGGTGCGCGAGGCTGATCTGGTCTGCCTCGGCGAGATGGGAATCGGCAACACCACCGCGGCTGCGGCGATCACGGCCGCGCTGTTCGGCGGCGGCGGGTTGCGCTGGGCCGGACGCGGCACCGGGCTTGACGATCGCGGCCTTGCGCGCAAGCGCGAGGTGATCGACGCGGCGCTCGCTCGTCACGCCGCTATCGCCAACGATCCGCTGGCTGTGGCTGCGGCCTTGGGCGGCCGTGAGCTCGCCGCCATTCTGGGCGCCGCGCTCGCCGCACGGCATCGCCGCATCCCGGCGCTGCTCGACGGTTTCGTCTGCGGCGCGGCGGTTGCGCCGCTGGCGCGCCTGCATCGCGACGCCCTCGACCACACACTCGCGGCGCATGTGTCGGCCGAAGCCGGACATCGCGTGCTATTGCGGGAACTCGGCCTCAAGCCGCTGCTCGATCTCGATATGCGGCTCGGCGAGGCATCGGGCGCCGCATTGGCAATCCCGATTCTGCGCGCGGCACTTGCCTGCCACACCGGCATGGCGACGTTCACCGAAGCAGGCGTCGCCGACAAGCCGCATTAGCCGGCATTCTCACAATAGAGGCGTGCCTGGCGCCCCTAGTGGCCGCTTTGTTCGCGCGACCGCAACGCGGACGGCGAGGTTCGTTCGAGAAGTCCCCAGGCCCGAACGTTGTCGTAGCGTAAGCCCCTGGATGGACGTGACATTTTTGCGACTCAACACACAATTCCATATCAGGCAGAGATCGCGCCGTTGCAATTCATGGGAATCCATTGATTAAATAACAACCAATAAAACAATGTGAGGGCGAGGAAAGACCATGTTCGTGAAGCCCAGACCGGGCCGCGAATACTCCCCGCGACTCAAGACAAAATTTCGCGATGACGCGACGGGGAGGATGAAATGCCGCGGGCTTGGTGGAATCCGAATCAACATTTCAGGCGTTGGAGCGCCATCGCCTTGACGGCGGGGGCCGTGCTGTTTGGCAGTGTCGTTGGATGGCATGCGCCCGCCATCGCAGGATCCGACAACAGCAGCGATACGTACGCGGGCGACTACCAAGGGGGGTCGCTTCCGATTGGCACATTTCTTTTCCTGCAGTACGCAGGCTATTCTCACGCTAATGCCTTCGTCACCTCAGCGGGGAGCGTGCTTCCGAATTCGCGTGCGAATATATTCGAGGAGTTTACGCGGGTTGCATATTTTGCCGAGCTCTGGGGCCATCCCCTGGTGATCGAAGCGGAAGTGCCGTTTGCAACACTGACGGACGTCAATATTCCGGGCACGAATAGTCGTGTGGCAAGCGGCCTCGTGGACCCGGTGTTTCATGTGACGTATTTCTTCATCGCCGACGCGAAAACCGAGCGCTGGCTCGGTTTGACCAACTATTTCTATTTTCCGCTAGGGCGGAGCTATGACAACCAGGCTCCGGTCAATGTCTCAACGGCGCGTCAATTCACGGACGTTCCCCAGATCGGTTATACTGAGGGACTTGGAAAATTCTCACCGGCCTTAAAAGGTTTCTTTTTTGATCTGATCGCCAATGCGTCGTTCCATACCGACGGCGACAGTCCGATAAACGTCGTGAATCCGGCAAGCTCTCCGCTCCCTGGCGTCTTAAACTACAGCAAGTTGACTCAAGATATCTCCTACGATGTCAAAGCGTTCCTGCGCTACGAACCGAAGACGGCCCTCTGGTTCGCCGTCGGCATCGAGAAGTCGTGGGGTGGCGAGCAGATTGCCAGGAACGGCACATTTGCGGTGGCGGGAACGCCTTTCGTCCTACCGCAGGCCGACTTTTCTATAGGTAAAGACGACTTCTTGAGGGGCCATTTCCAATTTCACGTACCGCTCGCTCAAGATTTTGTCGTTGCCGCTGATATCTTCCACGATTTCGATCGGGTCGGCGGGTTCAGGCAAGACATCGGCGCCGAAATTCGGCTGACCAAATTCTTCTTTCCGAAGCCGCCTTCAAAATAGGCGGCGCCCGGCAACATCGGTGCACGCCGATGTTCGCAGGCAGCGGCGACAACTCGGGGCTCGGCTTTCAATAGGCCGAGCCCTCATTCCGTTCGTAGCCAGCGTTCGCCGAAGCGGACGGCGCCGACACGCCGCATTTAGCTAGTATTTGAACGACACGACCTTGCCCTTGTCGGGGCCGGCACCGTCGACGCAAATCGGCGATCGATAGAGCGGCGCCAGGAACGCTGTGTTGGGCATGTCGGCGCGAATCTTGTCGAACAGCGGCTCAAGGCCGAGGTCGACCCAGGCGGGCGGCGCTGCATCATGGTGGGCGGGAAGGAAAAGCTTCGGCTTGAACAGTTCGATAAAGGGCCACGTGTAGCCGATTTGCGTGTCGGCGACCGCGTGCACCTGATAGGCCACGATGGCAACATCGACAGGGCCGAGCTTTTCGGCAAGCGCGCGTACGCCCGGCGTGATCGGTCCAGAGCTGCCGATCAGCACCGCCTTGAAGCCCGACGGAAAAACCAACCCATAGGCGAGCGTGCCCTCGGTGATGATCTTGGGGTCGAAGGTGCCAAGCGACCTCACGTAGCCGAGCAGAGTCTTTTCCTGCGCCGAAAAGGAAGGCGAATCGTTTTCGTAGAGTTTGGCGTAAATATCGATGAGGCCGGGCTGTATGGTCGAATGTTCTGCCAGCGCGATCTCAACCGTTGCATCGCCGAACTTCATGGTTTCGCCGCCCTTTGCGACGACCAGTTGCTTTTCCGGCGCGCCAAGCTTCTTGGCGGTCTCCACCGTGATCGGTGCGCCGACAACGGGCGCGCCGGTCTGCTTCGCAATCGGGCCAATGTCCGAAATATGATCGAAATGCGCGTGCGAGACAAAGATCGCTTCGGCTTTCGACACGTCGGCCGCCTTGAAGCCGAGCGCATGGCTGCGCGGCGTGCGGTCGAAATAGGCGTCAAACAGATAGGCCTTGCCCTTGTAGCCGAATTCGAAATTGGCGTTGGCGAGCCAGCGGATGACGACCGTGTCGGACTCCGGCGGCGGCAATGGTCCGCCCGTCACGGCGGCCTTGTAACTGTTGCAGGCCTCCGGAACATCGGCGGCAAGCGCGGCTCCGCCAAGCGTTAGCGCCGCGCAGGCAAGCCCCGACAACAACAGCGTCTTCGTCATGTGCTCCTCCCGCTTTTTGTTGAAGCCGATCAGCCTCATCGCGCGGGTGAGCGTAGCACCGTTCCTTGACCTGGCAATGCGACGCGGATGATCGCCTCGCATGCGCGCGTTGCGGAGTGCCGCTATTCCATGCCGAGCAGCCGGTAGATGCGGCGCGTGTAGTCGCCGAATTTCTCCTGCGTCTTCATGTCGAGCGTGCGCGGGTGCGGCAGGTCGACCAGGAAATTGTCCGCCATGCGTGCCGGACCGGAGGTGAGGACGATGACGCGCGTCCCGAGAAACACAGCTTCCGTGATGCCGTGCGTCACGAACACGATCGTCTTTTTCGCCGTCTGCCAGATGCGCAGCAGCTCCAGGTTCATCTTCTCGCGCGTCAAGGCATCGAGTGCGCCGAACGGTTCATCCATCAGGATCAGCTTGGGATCATGAATGAGCGCGCGCGCGATCGAAGCGCGCTGCTGCATGCCGCCGGAAAGCTCATACGGGTATTTGTCCTCCGCGCCTTGCAGCCCGACCAGCGCGAGCAGATCGCGGGCCCGCTCGCGGCTTTGCGCCATCGGGAGCCCGAGGATTTCCGCCGGCAGCAGCACGTTGTCAATGACGCGACGCCATTTCAGCAGCAGCGGCTGCTGGAACACCATGCCGATGTCACGCGAAGGATCAAACGGTTGCGCCACCGAGCCGATGCGCACCTCGCCCGCCTCGTATGAGTGCAGCCCGGCCAGAATTTTCAGCAGCGTGGTCTTGCCGCAGCCCGACGGGCCGACAAGCGCGACAAGCTCGCCCTCCTCCACGTCGAAGGTCGCCTGCGACACCGCCAGGAATTCCCTGCCGCGCGCGCGATAGGCCTTCCTGACACCGGCCAGATGGATGAATGGTTCGGCCATAGCGTTCATCCGAGACGCGCGTCTTGCACAACGAGCAGGCGCTCGAGACCAAGCACCATCAGATAGAGCGCGCCGCCGAGCAGCGTGATGAGGATCACCGCCATGAACATCGCCGCGGTGTCGAGGGTCACCTGCACCTGCAGCATGAGATAGCCGAGCCCGCGATCCGAGCCGAGGAACTCGCCGACGATCGCGCCCGCCACCGCCAGGATGGCGGCGACCTTCATTCCGGCGAAGATATAGGGCAGCGCGTTCGGGAGCTGAATCTTGGCGAATACCTGCCAGCGCGAGCCCTTGAGCGTGCGCACAAGGTCGAGCAGATCGGGCTCGACCTCCTTCAGCCCGCGCGCCGTGGTCAGCACGATGGGGAAAAAGCAGATCGCGAACGCCATCATGATGTTCGGGCCGACGCCGTACTTGAACCACACGATGATCAGTGGCCCGAGCGCGACTTTCGGGATCATGTTGAGGCTGACCAGCAGCGGCATGACGATCAGCTCGAGCCAACGGAACCAGGAGAACAACAGCGCGATGCCGATGCCGATGACAACGGCAAGAATATAGC
>JBBWZU010000203.1:0-4242 GCA_039649225.1 Hyphomicrobiales bacterium
CATGATGATTCCGGCCAACTGCTGCAGCCAGATCACGTTCGCGATCGTGCCGTCGGTATTGCCTTTGGCGGCGTTGAAGTCGTGCCGCAGGTCGCCCTCGATCTTTCCGACCGCCGCCGCCATCTCGATCAGCTTGGGGACGATCGCGCCGGAGAACAGTGCGTCGCTCCTGACGCCGGCCGCCGAGACTTCGGCGAATAGCCGCGAATATTCGGCGAGCGGCTTCTTGATCGATTCGGCGCCGTCGCGATAGATCGCGAGCGTGCGCAGCTTGGCGAACTTGTCGATGGTCTCGATCGCGGTGTCGACGTTCTTCTTGAACGCCTCGCCTCCGGCCTTGTCGTGTGTCGCCTGGAAGCGCCAATTGGCGACCTGGATCAGCAGCATCGAGCGGGCGAGACTGTTGGTCAGCTCGGTCAGGCTCAGATCGTCGCTGGTCGAGAGCACGCGGTCGACCAGCGCGTTCGACACCGTACTCATCGTCTCGCCGACCTTGTTCAGTTCCTGGTGGTTCGCCGCAACCTCGCTCATGAGGGTGGCAAGCGCGACGCGCTTGGTCTTGAGCTCGCCGATGCCGTTTTCCAGCGCCGTGAAGATCTTCAGCCGCGCGTCATTGGTCTCGGCCTGGCGTGCCGCGCTCAAGAGCGACAGCGCCTTCTGCTCGGCATCGCTGGCCTGTTTCAACTGAGCTTCGTCCGCAACCGCCTTGTATTGCAGATAAGTGCGCTGGATGACCTCGAAGGTCTGGCTGATCTGCAGCACCCGGGCATTGTTGTCCGCGATGGTGCCCATCCGGGCGACTTCTGTCTGGGTCAGCCCAAGCTGCCAGACCGCGAAACCCGCGAGCGTCACGGTCAACGCGACGACGATCGCAAAGCCACCATAGATGCGAAATTTGACGCCGAGGTTCATGGGATCAACCAGGTCTTGCGAGTGCCCCTACCCGCGCCGGCAGCGGATCCGCCGGCACGCGGTAGTTATGCGCCATAAGACCTGAACGAGGTTTTAATCCTCAGATTGTTTGTGGCGGCCCATTCGCCATGACGCTGGGTGACGAGACACGCCGCGCGAGATACTGCGGTGCAGCACACCTTCACCTCCGCTCGTCCCCGCGACCTGCCTACGCACAAGGCCTCGGCGGGTTGGCTGCTCAGTCCGCCGTAGCTCGAAGAGCGAAGGCGGAAAGCGGGGACCCAAGGGCCGAGAAGCATGCTTTTAGCTCTGGATTCCCGCTTTCGCGGGAATGAGCGGAATCTATTCTAACGCCCGTGCGCCAGAAGCTCGATCCGCTGCGCCGCTTCACGCGACCCGTAGCTGGACGCCTTGGCGTACCATTCGCGCGCGAGCGCGATATCTCCCGCGACCCCGATCACACCGAGCTTCCTGAGCACATCCGGATCGTACGACGCGCCGAGCGCAAGCGCCGAGCGCCCATCCCCGGCTTCGGCCGCGCGCTTGAACATAAGGCGGGCGGCTGCAATCTCGCCTGTGGTGATCAGCTGCTCGCCGCGCGCGTAGAGCGCCGCGATCTCCTCCGGCGCCAGTGAAAACGCCGGAGGCGCTATCGCGGGCGGCGCGGGCGGTGCCACGCGCTCCGCAGCGGCCGGAGGCTGCGCCGCGGCCACAGGCGGCTGCGGCGCAGCGGCAGGCGGCGCGGCCGTCCGCGTTCCCGTAACCGGCTCCGGCATCGGAGCCGACGGATTGACACGCACAGCTGCGTGCTCTGCAAGCCTCGGAGCGGTCAGGCTCGCGTTCGTGCCGAACAACCGCGCCCCGAAAGCCCGCGTACCTTCTCCCGCGTTTCTCAACCATTCCGGCATTCCGGCGCCCGCCAGCACCGCGACAAGTGTCGCGGCTCCGGCGGCGGCCGAGATCCATCCGACGAACGGAAAGACCGAGCGGCGCAAACCTTGGGACGGAGGGCCGGGTACCGCGACAGGATTGAGCGCCTGCCATGCGCGCTGGTCGTGCAGCGCGGCGCCGCCTTCAAACGATGCGGGTTCGCGCAAGCGCAGCTCGGGGTCCTTCAATAATTGCGGCGCGGCCGGGAGCGCGCGCCGCAAGTTCGCAGCCGCTCCGAGCGCCGCGTCGGCAGCATCGGTTGCGGCGTCCCGCGCCCAAGGCGGCGCATACATTGACGTGATATCGTGCTCACCGTCGTCGCCGTCGTCCTTGGCCGGAACACGCATGGCGATACTCCCCCGCAACACTCTTGGTCATCACCCTGGCGAACAACTCTTGCCGGGTGGTTCGTTCAGCGCCGCTCGCGCGCTCATGCAACGCCCATGGCTGCGCCGCATCGCAGCGTGACATCTGTTGAAAACCCTCCTCCTCACTTGACAACAATATTTAAGGTTGCGCGTGCCGGCAAGGGGATAACGCCTGCGCAAAAATAACCCTGCGAGCGACGTGCGGTTTGTTTTAATGCAATTATCGCGTGCGCATCGATTTAATGCCACGCGGCTTTCACCTGTTTTAACTGGAATTTTTAAAACTGCGGAATTCCACCACAACTCCAGGCATCACCCTCCCTTACGTCATGCCGTGTCGCGATATCCAAGACGGGCAGATGACCCTACCCTAACGTCGAGCCGCAAGATCTCCTTGCGGCGGCCTGACGCGTCTCATCATACACCGCCTTTCTGGCGGATGAGTTCGGCAAAATCGGCGCGGCCGAAGAAGTCCGCCCAGCCGAGCGCGGTGGCCTCGTACTTGTCGTCGCGAATGTTCGGATCTGCACCGGCATCGAGCAGGAGCCGCGCGATCTCCACGGCGCCGCTTTCAATCGTCATGTGGAGCGCTGTGTGATTGCAGTCCCACATCAACCGCTTGGCGTTCACATCGATGCCGTGCGCGAGCAGCCAGCGGATGGTAGCGAGGTTCTGCTTGTTGACCGCAAGATGCAGCGCAATCGTGTCGCCCCCGTCGGGACCGACGCGCGAAGGATCCTCGCGCAGCATCGCCTCGGCCTCGCTGTAGCGACCAAGGTTCACCGCCGTCAGGACATCGAGCTTGGCGCCGGCCGCCAGAAGAGCGGACACGATGGCCGGGTCAGCATTTTCCTGCGCGGCCGTCGTCAGCGCGGTCGCGCCGGTCGCATCGGCTGCATGCGGGTCGGCGCCGAGCGCGAGCAGGAGCTGCACGATCCGCAGCCGGTTTTTTGCCGCCGCATGATGCAGCGGCGTGCGCCGTTGTTGATTGCGGGTCATTCGCGCACCGCGCATCGCCGGGTCGCGGACGAGCATGTCCCGCACGTCGTCCGCCCGGTCGAGCGCAATCGCGGTCCACAGGCTGAGCGGCGCGCCGCGACCGAGCAGATAGTCGGCCACGTCCTGCCGCACCTGGCGAAAGCAGGTCGCCCAGCCGAGCACCCCGACTTCGTGATCGTCCCCTTTGCCCTCGACATCGGCACCCGCCTCGACCAGCAGCCTGATCGTATCGAGATCGCCATGCAGCGCCGCAAAGTGAAGCGGTGTCGCATTGTCGGGAAAATCGCGACAATTGAGATCTGCGCCGCGCGCGATCAGCAAGCGGATGACCTCATGCTGGTTACGCAACGTCGCCAGGTGCAGCGCGGTGGCTTTCTGAAAGCCGCGGCCGCCCAGCGCATTGATCAGGTCCGGGCGCGCATCGAGGCGGTCGCGCAGCGCCGCAAGGTCCCCGGATTGCGCCGCCTCGACGATCTGCTGGATCACCTCCACCTCGGCATCGGAGCGGGTACTGGCGCCTTGAGCATCGCGCGCGAGCAGCTCGATGGCCTCATGGCGGCGTTCTTTGGCAATCTGATAAATCGTGCGGCCGTCGCGGTCGGGAGTTGCCGGGTCGAAGCCGGACGCGAACGCGCGACGGACCGCGTCGATGTTGCCCGCGCGGGCGGCCTCGAACACGCGATCACGGTCTGAAAGGGGCGGATTGACCCTTTCAAGATGCGCCTTGAGCGCGCGCCAGCTCTTGAAGCCATAGTCGTTGGCAACGGCGAGCTGCGCTTCGAACAGCCTTGCATCCGGCTTGGTGGTGCGCAGCGCGGAGAACCGCTTCTTGGCGGCTTTCCTCAACCAATCGAGATTGGGATTCGCGGGCAGAGCCTGCGGCATGGGACACCTTCTTTCTCTGCACCCGGCGACCGCGACTCTCGGGCAAGAAAGAAGGAGATGTCAGCTCAAAGCTGGAAAGGCGGGTTAAACCCTTTACGCGGTCCGTTGGTCGCCTCGTCGACCTGCCGATAAGCTATTCTCGGCATGA
>JBBWZU010000214.1:0-3794 GCA_039649225.1 Hyphomicrobiales bacterium
ACCCTGATGAAGCTGTCTGCACCGCCATCCGCCAGGTCTTTGCCCAATTCGCCGAGACCGGCTCGGCCCGGCGCGTGTGGCTGTGGTTCCGCTCGGAGGGGCTCAAATTCCCGCTGCGGATGCATCAACGCGGCGAGATCCGATGGGTCGAGGCGAGCTACACCGCGATCCACCAGGTGCTCACCAACCCCGTCTACGCCGGCGCTTACGTCTATGGCAGAACCCGCCACGAGATCGTCCTCGATGCCACTGGCGGGCGCAAGAAGCGCGTGCGACACCTCCCGCGCGCCGAATGGCAGGTGCTGATCCCGGATCATCATCCGGGCTTCATTGACTGGCAGACCTATGAGGCAAACCAGGAACGCATCGCCCGCAATACAAAGCCCGGACCGCACCAGGCGGGCGGCGCCGTGAGAGAGGGCGGCGCACTTCTGCAAGGGCTGGCCCGCTGTGGCCATTGCGGTCGCCGTCTGCACACCCACTATCGTGGTCGCAACGCCTCGCCAGGTTACCACTGCCCGGGCAAGGTTCTCGTCGAGAACCGCGGCGTCTATTGCCTCAATATCGGCGGTATCCAGATCGACGAGGCCGTCACTCGGACCTTCGTCGCTGCGCTAGAGCCGGCTGGGCTTGCCGCCACCCTTGCCGCCGCTGAGCGGCTGGAAGTCGAAGGCGAAGCCGCTTTGAAGCAGTGGCGGCTCGGGGTCGAGCGAGCCAATTACGAAGCGCAACGCGCCGAGCGTCGCTATCGCGCTGTCGATCCCGACAACCGGCTGGTGACGCGCGGCCTCGAACGCGACTGGGAGGAGCGCCTGCGTGCACTTGAGACGGCCAAGATCGAGCTGGAACGCCGCGAAAAGGACAGGCCGCGGGTGATCTCGCAAGCCGAACGCGATCGTCTCCTTACACTCGGACCCGATCTCGCCGCCGTCTGGAACGCGCCAACGACCACACCGCGCGACCGGAAGGAGCTTCTGCGCACCCTCATCGAAGACGTCACGATCAAGGTCGATCGCGACAAAGCGGCCGCCCATCTCACGCTGCGCTGGAAGGGCGGCGCGCTCAACGAGATCGACCTCGCTCTGCCGCGCTCGCGGCCGGCCACCGTCCGCACCGACGAGGACACGATCGCGCTGCTGCACCGGCTCGCGGCCCATTACCCCGATGGTGTGATCGCCGGCGTCCTCAATCGGCAGGAGCGGGCAACAGCATATGGTCATCGCTTCACTGCCGGCCGCGTCGGCAACCTGCGTCGCCACTGGGGCATTCCTTGCTTCGAGCCAACGACCGGTGCGCCGAAGGGCGAGTTACTGACGATCAAGAAGGCCGCTGTCGCGCTTGGCGTCGCCCCATCGACCATCCATCGCTTGCTCAATGACGGCATTATTGCCGGCGAGCAGCCAACACCCGGCGCCCCTTGGCGTATCCGCCTCACCAAAGACCTCAAGGATCGCTTCAGCGGTGATGCCAGCGAGGACTTCGTGCCGATGCGCGAGGCAATGCGCGCGCTCGGCGTCTCGCGCCAGACCGTATTGCAGCGTGTCAAGCGCGGCGAACTCGCCGCGGTCCATGTCATGCGCGGCAAACAAAAAGGCCTGCGCATCAAAGTGATAGGCCGACAACCCGGCCTCTTCGATCCTATCTCATGAACCAGGGGGCATTATGCAGTACGTTCCAAGAACGACCGGATATCGGCGTCCAGGATCCAGTTCACCTTACGGGTCTCAATCGCCACGACCAACGCGTCGAGCGCGTCGTGCTGCCCCCTCCCCGGCCGAAACCCATACGAGAACCCGAGGAAGTCCTCCTCGTAGATCGCGTTCAGAACTTCGACCAGCGCCCGCTGGACGATCTTGTCCTCCAGGGCGGCAATCCCCAGTGGCCGCTGGCGGCCGTCGGGTTTTGGGATGTAGTGGCGCCGCGACGGTTGTGCCCGGTAGGCTCCGCGATGAAGGCGCCCGTGCAGATCGGTCAGTCGGGCTTCCAGCCCGTCGCCGTATGCCGCCCAGGTCATCTCATCCACCCCCACCGCCGCATCCCGCTTGAGCTGGTGATAGGCCCAGCCCAGCAGATCGACGTCGAGGTGGTGCAGCAGCGCGGTGAACCTCGTCTCCTTTTCTGCTCTTGCCGCTTGCCGTACGCGGTCCAGTCCGGGGGACACGCCCGCCCGGCTCGGCGTCCGGTACGTGTCGGCCCGGCCCGCGTTCCCCTTGGCCCCCGCCCTTGGCTCCCCCTGCTCCGCCCCCGGTTGCCCGGCTTTGTTCGCAGGGTTCCTCGCTACTATGGAGGGGTCCGACTTCTCCGGTCCGTTCATCGTCGGCTACAGCCTCTTCGGCCTTCCCGACGCGGGCCGGCGCGGCGGCAGGCCGCCCGGCCAAACCGGAGATCTCCCAGGTTCCGACGCGATCCTTTCCTGCGTGATGTGGTCTTCGACCACGGCAGAGCGACGGCCCCTCGCATAGCGGTGCCGCACGTGTTGCCTTCGACGTTGCTTACCGCCTCGGCCTCTGCGACTTTCGAGCTTTCGCGGCTCAATAGCACACCCCACAGAATCGCTGTGTACGCTTCGCAGCCGTCGTCGCCGACGACCACGCAACACTCGCTAGCGGGTGCCCGCTACGGCTTACCCGCACCGGTCTTCCACCGGCTGGATCACGCCAGCTTTCCTGGCGCACAAGCAATCTCGTGCCCACCGAGACTCTCCGGCACCAGATTGCTTCGTCGCGCGATGCGCGCCTCGCAATGACGGGGAAAATTTGGTCGAAATCTGGTCTAATACCATTCCAGCATCGGCCCGCGGCGCCGCTTTGTCCACCACCCGAGGAGCAGCAGGGATGACGGGATCACGCCAATTGCATCTCGGCGCCTTCATGCGCCCCGTCGGCATTCACACCGCCTGGTGGCGCTATCCCGGCGCCTATCCCGACGCCAATTTCAATCTGCAGCACCTGATCCGCTTCGCCCAAACTTTGGAACGCGGCCGCTTCGACGCGTGGTTCATGGCCGACCATCTGGCCGTGCTCAACATGCCGATGGCGGCATTGAAGCGCAGCGCCACGGTCACCTCGTTCGACCCGCTGACCCTGCTGCCGGCATTGGCGATGGTGACCGAGCATATCGGGCTGATCGCCACCGCCTCCAGCACCTTCGAGCCGGCCTACATGATTGCGCGCCGTTTCGCCTCGCTCGACCATATCAGCGGCGGCCGCGCCGGCTGGAACCTGGTCACCACCTCCAACCCCGACGCGGCGCTCAATTTCGGGCTCACCGAGCATATGGATCATGGCGAGCGCTACCGCCGCGCCCGCGAGTTCTTCGACGTCGTGACCGGTTTATGGGACAGTTTTGCCGAGGACGCTTTTGTCCGTGATGTCGAGGAAGGCATTTATTTCGATCCCGACCGCATGCACGTGCTCGACCATCAGGGCGAGTTCCTGTCGGTGCGTGGGCCGTTGAACATCGCGCGCCCAATCCAAGGCTGGCCGGTCATTGTCCAGGCCGGCGCCTCGGACGCCGGCCGCCAGCTTGCCGCCGAAACCGCCGAGATGATTTTTTCGCCGGGCGGCGGGGGGCTGGCCGGTGCAAAGGAGTATTACACCGACGTCAGGAACCGGGCCGCGGGTTATGGGCGCGATCCGGATCACATCAAGATCCTGCCAGGCTGTCTCGTTGTCGTTGGCGATACGGACGAGGAGGCGCAACGGAAGCGGGCCCTGCTCGACAGCCTGGTGCATCCCGACAGCGGTATCGCTTCACTATCGATCGCGCTCGGGCATGACGCATCGCAATTCGAC
>JBBWZU010000215.1:0-4692 GCA_039649225.1 Hyphomicrobiales bacterium
CGCCGGGCGCATC
The DNA here is from genome assembly GCA_039649225.1 of Hyphomicrobiales bacterium. Lineage (GTDB taxonomy): Bacteria > Pseudomonadota > Alphaproteobacteria > Rhizobiales > Xanthobacteraceae > PALSA-894. The sequence goes on from JBBWZU010000215.1 coordinate 14, forward strand.
CTTCAGGAACATCACCACCAGATGGCCGGGGTCGGAGTTCGCCTCCTTGGGAAACGGATTGGCCGCAATGACCGCCGCGAGCTCGTCGGCACGGCGGACCATGAAGTCGGTTTCGATCCCGCGTTTCTTCAACGCGGCTTCGAGGGCGCTTTCGAGCGCGGCGGATTTTTTGCTCTCGCAGTCGAAAACCAGATTGCCGCTCTGCAGCAGCGTCTTGACGTTGGCAAAGCCGAGGCCCTCCGCGACGGCGCGCAAATCCGCCATCGCAAGACTGCGGCCCCCGACATTGACGGCGCGCAGCAATGCAGCGTGGACGGTCGTCATGGCGCGCCCTGCCGCCCTAATCCACCTTCACGCCCGCGGCTTTCACGACCTCGGACCATTTCGCGCGCTCGCCGTCGATGAATTTCACGAACTCCTCCGGCGTCATCGGCGCCGCGATCGCGCCGATCTCGGCGAGCTTTTCCTTCACATCGGGCAGCTCGAGGATGCGCTTCATCTCGGCGGCCATCGCGTCGACGATGGGTTTCGGCGTTCCGGCCGGCGCGAACACGCCGTGCCACGAGGTGGCCTCGAAGCCCGGGATGGTATCGGCCATCACCGGCACGTCGGGCGCAATCGCGCTGCGTTCGATCGACGTCACGGCGAGCGCGCGCAGGCGGCCGGCCTTTACCTGCGTCCAGGCGAGCGTGATGTTGTCGAAGGCAAGATTGATATGGCCGCCGGTGAGGTTGTTCATGATGTCGCCGGAGGAGCGGAACGGCACGTGCGTCATGGTGGTGCCGGTTTTGATTTTGAACAGCTCCGCGGCAAGATGAATCGAGGTGCCGGTGCCGGACGAGCCGTAGGACATCTTGTCCGGATTGGCCTTCAGGTAGGCGATCAGCTCGGGCACGGTTTTCACCGGCATGTCCGGGTGCACCACCAGGATGTTGGGCAACCGCGCGATCAGGCTGACCGGCTGGAAATCCTTCACGGTGTCATAGGGCAGCTTGGTATAGATGAACGGGTTGATGGCGTGCGTCGACACCGTGCCGACGAGGAACGTGGTGCCGTCCGGCGCGGCTCGGGCGACCAGCTGGGCGCCGAGATTGCCGCCCGCGCCGGCGCGGTTCTCCACGATGAAAGGCTGGCCGGTCTTCTGCTGCAGGTGCTGCGACAGCAGCCGCGCGAACAGATCGGTGGTGCCGCCGGCCGAGAACGGCACGATCAGCGTGACTTGTTTGGTCGGCCACTCCTGCGCCTCTGCCGGCGCCGGCAGCGCGAGTGCGGCCAAAAATCCCGCGGCGGCCATCAACTGGCGCATGGCATGTTCTCCCCATAATGTTCGCGGCGTCGGCCTCTGTCGCTTGCCCGGGCCCGGCCGTCGTTCTATCAGGGCGGATCAGATACACTAATATATCAGTTTGTCACCTCTGACCTTCCTGCCGGAGAGTTCCATGACCAAGCCTTTGAGCGAAGCCGCGCGTCAGGCCCTGCTCGGCGTCAGCACCGCGACGCTGACGACGCAGCTGTTCAAGCGCGGCCTGCGCAACACCTTCATTCAGGGCGCGCGCCCGCTCAATCCGAACGGCCCCGCGATGGTCGGCCCGGCCTATACGCTGCGCTACATTCCGGCGCGCGAGGACATCGACACGCTCGACGTCTTCGCCGACCGCACCCATCCGCAGCGCAAGGCCGTGGAGGACATTCCGGCAGGCAGCGTGCTGGTGATGGATTGCCGCGGCGATGCCAGCGTGGCGTCGGCGGGGAGCATTTTGGTGACGCGCATGATGATCCGCGGCGCCGCCGGCGTGGTGAGCGACGGCGGCCTGCGCGACTCTCCCGAGATCGCCAAGCTCCCCTTCCCGACGTATTGCCAGGGCGGCTCGGCGCCGACCAACCTGATCAAGCACCACGCGGTCGATCTCAACGTGCCGATCGGCTGCGGCGGTGTCCCGGTATTTCCCGGCGATACGCTGGTCGGCGATGGCGAGGGCGTGGTGGTGATCCCGGCCAACATCGCCGAGGAGGTCGCGTTCGATGCCGCCGGCCAGGACCTGTTCGAGACCTTCGTGATCGAGCGGGTGCGCGGCGGACAATCGATCTTCGGGCTCTATCCGCCGGACGAGGAGAATAAAAAGGCATTCGAGACCTGGAAGGCCAAGAACCCGAAAGGCCAAGCGTAAGTAGTGATCCGGGGTAAATTAATAACGTATTTACCGTGATCGCCCCGATCGGGGCGCGCGGCCGAAAGCATATCTTCACTCCTTGTTTCTACCTTGGGCACAGCTTCGGCGCCATCGCGCCGAGCGACGCGTTAAGGAATGCGGCGAATGACGCCGTTGCCGAGCCTGATTGACGAGATCGAGGACGCACTTGACTCCGCGACGGAGGAAAAGCGCGCGGCCGCGCTGTGGCGGATCACCGATCTGTTCATTGCCGGCGCCGAAAGCTACACCGAAGAGCACGTCACGCTGTTCGACGACGTGATCGCGCGCCTCGCGGCGACCATCGAGAAGAATGCGCGCACCAGGCTCTCCAGCCGCCTTGCCCGCATTCCCAATGCGCCGATCGGCGTGATCCGCACCCTTGCGGCCGACAGCGACATCGCGGTGGCGCAGCCCGTGCTGCGGCATTCGCAGCGGCTCGATGACGGCTACCTTGCGGTCACCGCCGCGACGCAGAGCCAGCAGCATCTGCTCGCCATCGCGCAGCGCCATGCGCTGAGCGAGACCGTCACCGACGTGCTGGTCGAGCGCGGCGACCGCGACGTGGTCCGCTCGGTCGCGCAGAACGGTGGCGCGCGCTTTTCCAATTCGGCCTTCCGCACGCTGGTCGAGCGCTCGGTCGGCGACGACGTGCTGGCGCTGCATGTCGGAACGCGCCATGACCTGCCGCGCCAGCATCTGCTCAAGCTGGTCGAGCGTGCCTCCACGGCAGTGCGCCAGAAACTCGCCGCCGCCGATCCGGCCGCCGCGGGCGCGATCCGCGACGTCGTCGCCGAGATCGACGGCAGCATCCGCGCCGCCTCGCGCCGCGCCTCCAACGATTATGCGGCCGCGCGCCAGGAGGTCGAGGCGCTGCATCGCGCCGGCCGTCTCGGCGAAGTCGAAGTGTGCGCCTTCGCGGACGCGCGCAAGTTCGAAGAGACCGCGGTGTCGCTCTCGCTGATCACCGGCGCGCCGATCGATCTGGTCGAGCGCGCAATGCTGGACGACAATCCCGACATGGCGATGATTTTGGCCAAGGTCGCGGGCTTCTCCTGGACCACGGCGCAAAGCATTTTGCTGCGCGCCACCGGCCGCACGCTCTCGGTGCAGGATCTGGAACGGGCGCTGTCGGGATTCTCGCGGCTCAAGCAGTCGACCGCGCGCAGCATCATCGCGTTCTACGACGCACGCCGGCAGGGTTCGCCGCTGCCCGCACTGGCGAGCTAGCTGGAGCACCATCCGTTCAAACAACACTTCGTCATGCCCGCACTTGTTTGCGGGCATGACAGAGCGATTTGAACGTCCTGCGTTCTAGCTATTGTTGCCGCGGCTTTTGCCGCTGACATTGCGTCCCGGCCGCGACGCGGCCTTGCGCAGATTGAGCGGCGCCGGCGCGGCGCTTCTCTTCGCCACCGCGGCGGCTTTCGGCTTGCGGCTCTTGGGCGCCGCCTTGGCCACCCCCCTGGCGGCTCCTCTGGCGACTCCTTTAGCGACTTGGCGGGGCTTCGACCTCACAACGCTCGCGACCGGTTTGCCGCGCGTCTTGCCTCTGGCGAAATACCGCCCCTTCGGTTTGCCGGCAACAGCCGCCGACCGGGCCGGCTCCTTCATCTCCACCATCAGGGCGCGCACGGCCGAGTCGGTATCGTTCTCGACCGTCGGCGAGACCGCCGGGAAAACCGCGGTCTCGCCGGCGTGCAACGCGAACTCGTAAGGCGCCCTGCCGGGAGGCGCGAGGATCAATGCGCCGTCCGACAGCATATAGAGGAAGCGTTCGCGGCCGGCCTGCGACTCGACGTTGATCTTGGAATGCGGGTTGATGTTGATCTCGATCATCCGCACGCGGTCGTTTTCCATCACGACGCGGTAGCTGTCGGGCGGGGTCACCGGCTTGTCTTTGTCCTGTGCGAACGCGATCGGCGTTGCGCCGAACAATGCGCCCGCGAGTGCCACAAGCCGGGTCATGTTGGAGACCATAGCCATAGAGGTAATCCTCGGGGCCCTAAAATCAACTTAGAAGTGCTTGTTGCCACAATACCGTCTGACGCCCGCTGGCGGAAGCGGGAAGCGGCGATGCGGCCGCGCGCAGGGATCTCATGGCTAACGCCGCCGGGCGGGCTGCGCAGGGGTAACGCTGTGGATGGATGAGTGTTCCGGCTCATGGCGTCACGCGACCCGCGCATCCGCCGTGGCGGCCGGTTCGGCGCCTGGCGTATTGGCCTGCAGCAGCTGAATGAAGGACGTGCCCGGCAGCGGCGGCGCAAACACATAGCCTTGCGCTTTGCGGATGCCGCGCTCGCGCAAATGCTGCACCTGCTCAAAGGTTTCCACGCCCTCGGCGATGATCTCCATGTGCATGTCGCGCGCGAGCGTGACCAGCGTTTCGATGATCGTGGTGGAATAGCGCTCGGTGCCGATGGCATCGACGAACATCTTGTCGATCTTGATGAAATCGACGCCGAGCTTGAGCATATAGGAGAGCCCGCT
>JBBWZU010000224.1:0-11970 GCA_039649225.1 Hyphomicrobiales bacterium
AGCCAAAGCGGCTGCGCGGCGTTGCGGTCGCGGCGGCGAATGTCCCGGCAGCCGAACTGCACCGCTGGCACGCGCTCGGCGTGCGGGGATTGCGTTTCAATCACTTCTTCCGCGGCGGGCAATTGCATTATCGCGGCGGTGTGCCGCTCGACGCGGCCCGTACACTCGCGCCGATCATGCGGGAACTCGGCTGGCACCTGCAGCTCTGGATCGACGTCAAGGACCTGCCGGATACGATCCCGGTCCTGAAGTCGATCGGGCTACCTGTCGTGATCGACCACATGGGCCGCACGGAGGCTGCGGTCGGCACCGCGGCTGCAGGCTTCCAGAGCCTGCTGCGTCTCACCGCCGAAGGCGGCTGCTGGGTGAAGCTCTCGGGCGCGCACCGCGTCAGCCATCGGCCTCCCGACTATCCGGACGCGCGCCCGCTGCATGAGGCGCTGATCGCCGCCAATCCGGATCAGTTGGTGTGGGGGTCCGACTGGCCGCACCCGCGCATCGAGGACGAGATGCCGAACGCCGGACATCTGCTCGACCTGTTCAACGAATGGACGCCGAACGACGCGATTCGCCGCCGCATCCTCGTCGACAATCCAGCGCGGCTGTACGACTTTTCCAAAGTAGCTACGGCGGACAAATATAGCCCGTGCCGCTTGGGCTCTTGAAGCAGCCAATCGACTCGGGAAGCAGCAGCTTCGGCAGATAGAGCACAACGTCCGGAAACAGCACCGTGAACGCGATCGCGACGAAAAATACGATATAGATCGGCAGCGATGCGAACATCGCTTTGCTGAATGCGACCCCGACGAATTTCGACGCCACCAGCAGCGACAGCCCATAAGGCGGCGTGATCAGCCCGAACACGAGCGTCGTGATCAGCACCACCCCCATGTGCAGCGGCTTGATATTGCCGAGTTCGTTCAGCTTGATCACAATCGGCATGAAAATGATGATCGCCGGAACCGCATCCATGAAATCGCCGATCACGATGAACAACAGCACAAGCAGCAGCATGATGATGCGGCCGTCGTGGCCGGCGATGATCTCGATCCAGCCCGAGACGATATCGGGACCGCGCAGATAGGCAAGCATCCAGCCGAAAGCGGACGCGGCCGCGACCAGAGCGAGCGGGATGGAATAGAGCAGACCGGTGTACACGAAGTCGCGGGGCAGATTGGGGATATGGCTGCGGCTGAGCAATGGCACGAGCACAACGAGGATATAGACCGAGGCGACCATGCCGGCTTCCGTCGGCGTGAACCAGCCGGTCAGGATGCCGCCCATGATGATGACCGGAATCATCAGCGGCAGCGCGGAGGCGCGGGCGGCGTCGGCGAATTCGCAAAGCGAGGCGCGCGGCTTCTTGATGCCGACCGGCCCAAAGAAGTGCGAATAGATCATCAGCCCGATGCCGACCAAGATGCCCGGCACGATGCCGGCCAGGAACAGCCCTCCGATCGAGACATTGCCGGTCGCGCCGTAGACCACCGCCATGATGCTGGGCGGAATGAGGTTCGCCATCGTCGACGCACAGGCAATGAGGGCCGCCGTGAAAGCACGGTCATAGCCCTCCCGGGTCATTTCCGGCGCGACGGTTCGGCTCAAGACTGCGACATCCGCAGTGGATGAGCCGGAAACACCGGCAAAGAACATGCTGAACAAGGTGACAACCTGCGCAAGGCCGCCACGCATGTGACCGACCATGGTCTGCGCCAGCCGGATCATGCGATTGGTGACATTGGCCGACGTCATCAGTTCGCCGACCAGCAGGAAGAACGGCACGGCGAGCAGAATTTCCGAATCGATGCCGTGAAACATCTGGCCGATCATCGATTGCATACTGATCGGCGTCAGCGCGCATGCGGCAAGTACGCCAGCCATCAGGGCGAATGCCACCGGCACGCCCATGTAGCCGAAGATCAGGAACAGGGCCGTCATCAAAAGCAGGATCGAGCCGTTGCTCATTGCACAATTCCCGCGAAATTGTCTTGATCTTCCGGTCCTTCGAAACCGTGGTTCCAGCCGTTGATCAGTTGCTCGACGCAAAACAGCACGATGAGCGCGCCGGCGATCGGCACGCTGGCCGTGTAGGTCGCAAGCGGAATGAGAGAGGGCGCGCGAAAGCTGCCGAGATCATTCATGAAATTCTGGATACCGAAGGCGACCATCGCCAGGCCGACGGCCAAGATGACCGCCCGGTTGAAGACCTCCATGAAGGTTCGCTTCGATCCGCTCATGCCCTTGGTGATTTCAACCAGGTTGAGATGATCGATCCGGCGCGTGGCGGCCGCCATGCCGATGAAAACGCCCCAGGCGAAAAATCCCGTGGTGGCAAGTTGCAGCCAGAGGATGGCGGCACCGAGCTCGCGCGTCACCACGTCGAGGAAGACCGAAAATGTGAAGCCCCCGATGGAGATGCCGCAGAACACCATCAGGATATTTTCCAACGGATCGAGCGCCGTCCATTTCAAATGGCGATGACGATCGATAACGAATGTCTTGAAAGCCACGATTCCCCTCCCGGACGACACGGACACAACGCACAGGCGGCGGCGCCCCCGCGCCACCGCCCGCATGCCGTACAGCGAACGTTATTTTACGTTGCGGACGAGCTCGAGAATCTTGACCGCGTGCGGCCCGAGTTCCTTGGCAAGCTGATCCTGGATCGGGGCCGCGGCCTTGATGAAGCCGGACTTGTCCACGCCCTCGACGACCTTGACGCCCATCGTCTTCAGTTTGTCGGCTGAATCCGATTCAAGCTTCAGGCCCAAAGCCGGCTCCTTCTTGGCGACTTCGTCGGCGGCGGCCTGCACCCAACTCTTTTCCTGATCGCTCAGGCTGTTCCAGGTCTTGTCGCTGACCCAGATGCAGTTGTTGTTGGCTTCGTGCTCGGTCATCGAGAGGATCGGCGCGACCTCGTAGTGCTTGTTCGCCATGTAGACGTTGACGCCATTCTCGGCGATGTTGACGACGCCGGTCTGCAGCGAGGTGTAGACCTCGCCGAACGGCATGTGCACGGTCTGCGAACCATAGGCCGGGAAATGCGTGTCCTCGGTCTTGGTCGCCTGGACACGGATCTTTTGCCCCTTGATGTCCTCGACCGACTTGATCTCTCTCTTCGCGTACATGTTGCGCAAGCCCATCGTGAGCAGGCCAAGCACGCGCGCGCCCTGCACCGATTCCGACACCATCTCGCGGAACGCCTTCGACACGCCCGGATCGGCCAGCGTTTTCGCAAGATGATCCTTGTCGCGGAAGATGAAATGCAGCGACAGCACGCCCGCCTGCGGCGCGAGCGTCGAGGCATTGGCGGTCGATGTGATGACGAAATCGATGTCGCCGGTGCGCAGCTTCTGCAGCATGACCGGTTCCTGGCCGAGCTGCGCGCCGGGAAATTGATCGATGCTCAATTTGCCGCCGCTCAATTCCTTGAGTTTGGCGTCGAAGATGTCGCCGGCGATGCCGTACGCGGTGGATTTTGGCTGGTCGTAGCCGAAGGTGAATTTGCGTTGCGCGCTGGCGTCGGTCGGCAGAGCAAACGCCGCGGTGCCCAACGCCAATGCGGCAAGCAGACTCCGTCTGGTGACGTGCATTCCATTCCTCCCTGGTTTTTCCGCCGTTTTGAACTGCGGTATCTTGTTCGTTAGGCTAACATGTTTCCGGAGCCGCACAATCACCAACCCGCTGGTGCGGTGATTTTGACGTTCCTATTCCCTTGCAGCGAGTCTACCTGGGAACGTCAAAATCAAAAACCGCACTGGAATCACGGATATTCTAGTGTCCTTTTCGATTCCAACGTTCGTTAAGGGAGTGCTGCAAAGCGGTACGAACGTCGGAATCGGGACACTAGCGGCGTGCTCAAATTCAGCCCACCCGCCAAGGAGCAAAAATGCCCACCTCCGTTGCAGACCTCGATACCCCTGCCGTCGTGATCGACCTTGACGTCGTCGAGGCAAACATCGCCCGCGCGCAGGAAAAGCTCGCCGGCCACGGCCTGGCCAATCGTCCGCACATCAAGACGCACAAGATTCCGGCACTGGCCAAATTGCAGATCGACGCGGGCGCGATCGGGATCACCTGCCAAAAACTTGGCGAGGCGGAGGTGATGGCGGATGCCGGCGTTACCGACGATATTCTCTTGACCTACAACATCCTGGGCGACTCCAAGACCGAACGGCTTGTCGCGCTGATCCGTCGCCTCAAGCGCATGGCGGTCGTGCTGGACAACGAGATCGTGGCGCGCGGGCTATCGGAAGCCGGCAAGCGGCATGGCGTCGACATCCGCTTCCTGATCGAATGCGACACCGGCGGCAGCCGCAACGGCGTTCAGGACCCGCAGGCGGCGCTCGATCTCGCGCGCGAGGCCATGCGCATGCCGAACATGCAGTTCGAGGGCCTGATGACCTATCCGACGGCCAAGCCCGAGCAACGGCTATGGCTCGAACGCGCGCTCCAGCTGCTCAACGGCGCCGGCATTGCGGTTCCGGTCGTGTCCGGCGGCGGATCGCCCACACTCAAGGGCTGCGGCGATTTCCCGATGCTGACCGAATATCGCGCCGGCACCTACATCTACAACGACGTCATGCAGGTCACGGCCGGCGCCGCCACCTGGGACGATTGCGCCATGACGGTGCGGGCGACCGTGGTCAGCCGCCCGACCGAGACCCGCGCGGTGTTCGATGCGGGCTCGAAGGTGATGACCTACGAGCAGTATTACGCCAAGGGCTTCGGCCGGGTGGTCGAATATCCCGACGCGCAGGTCACCGGCTTTTCCGAGGAGCACGGCATTCTTGACCTGACGGCGTGCGCCAAGAAACCGCAAATCGGCGAGACCATCAGCGTGATCCCGAACCACTGCTGCGTCGTTACCAACATGATGGACGAGGTCTACGCGGCGCGCGGCGGCGTGGTGGAAGCGGTCTATCCGGTCGCGGCGCGCGGCAAGGTGCGGTAGAGGCGCGGCGGGATCGCCGTGCGTGGGCTCATTGCCTCGTTCCGCGCCGTCCGCCCACTACATTTTAAGCAATGAAATCCTCGCTTTATCGGGCGCTGCTCGTTTAGACTGATGCCGGGCTGAGCAACGGCAACGCGCTAAACGGCTGCGGTGCCGCGGGTGAGTGGGGACGGCGTAGATGTCGATCGAGAGTTCGGCGGTCGGCGCGTTGGATGGGGCAACGCGCCGCGGCGCCGCGATTCAGCCGCGCATTGCATGGCTGCGCGGTCTGGTCGTTGCGGCCGGGATATCGGCATCGGTCCTGTTCGTCGTCATCGGGCTCGGCTACGAGCTGCAGCTCTATGCCGACGGTTCGATCTTCTCCTACGCCGTCGCCGTGCAGGACGCCTGGGCGTTTCATTGGCACAATATCTCCGGGCGGCTGTTCGTCTATCTGTTCTGCTACCTGCCCGCCGAAACTTATGTCGGGCTGACCGGCGACGCGCGCGGCGGCATCGACATTTACGGATTGCTGTTCTTCGGGTCGCAGGCGATGGGCCTTGCGGCGACTTACGCCGCCGATCGCTCGCAAGGCCGCATCATCTTTTGCGCCGCCTGCATTTCCGTCGCCGGCCTGTGCCCGCTGGTGTTCGGCTATCCGACGGAAATGTGGATGGCGCATGCACTGTTCTGGCCGACGCTTGCGGTCTGCCACTATGCGCGCCAGGGCATCGGCGGAACCACAATGGTTTCCGCGGCGCTGACGGCGCTCGTCTTCACGCATGAAGGCGCGATCGTCTTTGCCGCCGCCATCATGGCGACACTTCTCCTGCGCGGAACGCAGGATTTCGCGTTTCGCAGGGCGGCCGCTGCGCTGCTCGGCGTCATGGCAGCCTGGGCGCTGGTGAAAACATCGCTTCGGCCGGATGCCAACTTCTCCAGCATCCTTGTCAGCGTCGCGCTGAATTCGATCGACATCAACAACTTCACCTGCGGACTGTTCAAACTCTTGGCTGTCACGCTCGCTGGCTATGGGGGCGCCTACTTGGCATTTCGGCGGCTGACGTCCGCGAACAACGCTCAAGCCACTGCGGTCGCCCTCGTCGCCGTCGCGTTGAGTGCGTATTGGCTATGGTTCGACCACGCACTTCATGCGGACAATCGATACTACCTGCGAACAGCGCTACTGGTCGGAACGCCGATACTGGGCGCGGTCGCGATGTTTCGCGCCCTGAACGCCGAAGGCCGTCTGAATTTTCCGCTGCCGTTCCTGTCGCAGATCAAGGCATTGATGGCGCGCGATCCGAGCGGTCCGGCGGTCGGCGCGTTGTGTCTGGTGCTGCTGGTCCACGGGATGGAGACTTCGAAGTTCATCACCGCATGGAAGGGCTACAAGAGCGCGGTTCAATCACTCGCGATGGGCGCGGACTCCAATCCGACACTCGGCGATGCACGATTTGTTTCCGCAACCAGGGTCGTCAGCGCATTGGATCGCCTGTCGTGGCCGTCCACCACACCGTACCTGTCCGTGTTGGTCGCGCCGGCGTTTGCGCCCAAGCGGCTGGTGGTCGATCCGCGAGCAAATTATTTCTGGACCTCCTGCGAGACGGCCGCCGCCAACGCATCGGCCGAGCGCGCTGTCCCGGCGGACGGCAGGTTGCTCATCCGGAGCCACGCCTGCCTGCGGCGTTGACGGTGCTCTTTTTCGGCAGCACTAGACCTTGTTTGCCCAATAGGATTTGATCATCGCGGCTTTCAACCGCGGGCCTCATCCCGATGACGTCTTCCCTTTGCATCGATCCTGCATTGTTTGACCCGGCCGCCATCCCGGCCGAAACGCTGGCGCTGAATGCCGAGATCGTGGCGCGGCTCAACGCCGAGCCGGCCGGATTGTCGATCCCGGAAATCCGTCAACGCCGCATCGAGGGCCTCGGCGCATTCCCGCCATCGCCGAAATCGCCGCGCGCGCAGAGGATCACGATCGACGGCCCGGCCGGGCCGTTGCAACTTCGTGTCATCGCTGCGAAAAATCCACGCGCAATCTATTTTCACATCCACGGCGGCGGATGGTCGATCGGTGCACCGGACCAGAACGATTCTTTGCTGGAGAGCCTAGCTGACGGCGCCGGTCTTGCATGCGTTTCGGTCAAGTATCGGCTGGCGCCCGAGAACAAATACCCGGCCGGTCCTGATGATTGCGAGGCGGCCGCATTGTGGATCGTGCACGAGGGCGTAAAGCGCTTCGGCACGGCCAAGCTTGCGATCGGTGGCGAGTCCGCGGGTGCGCATCTCTGCGCCATGACGCTGCTGCGACTCCGCGACCGTCATGACCTTACGCCGTTCTTTGCTGCGCTCATGAACTATGGCTGCTTCGACATGGGCATGACGCCGAGCGCGCGCCAATGGGGCGCCGAGAAGCTGGTGCTGAACACCGCCGCCATCAAGGCCTTCGCGGCATCGTTTCTGCCGGAGGATACGGATACGACGGACCCGGATATCTCGCCGCTATACGCCGAGCTGCACGCGATGCCGTCCGCGCTGTTTTCCGTCGGCACCCGCGATGCGCTGATGGATGATTCGCTGTTCATGGCGCCGCGCTGGCTCGCCGCCGCAAACGCGGCCGAACTCGCGCTCTATCCGGGCGCCTGCCACGGATTCCTGAGCATTCCGTTCCGCCAACGCGACGAGGCCGTCGCCCGGATGGTGAAATTTCTCGGGCGGTATTTGTAGCGGCGATCAGATCTTGTCGCTGCTCGGCGACTTCTGCACCATGTCGACGAGGCGGCGCCACATCTTCTCGAATGCGGTCATCACGCGATCGATCTCCGCATCGCTCGGCAGCGGCAGCTTCAGCTCGCGCTGCTGCTCGGCGGACGGCGCGCTCGCAATGCCGCCCGGGAGCGGCAGGTTGCGTGCCAGCATGTCCTTCTTGAGCAGGCCGTTCTCGCGCTGAAGCCGCGCGATCTCGTTTTCCAGCGCAGAACGCTCATCCGGTACCGTATTGCAGGCAAAGCCCGCCTCCTTCTTGGTGCAGAGCGAGACCTGTCCGGTGCGGGTGTCGAGCCGCAATAGTCCATCGGCGACCTTATTGAAGGTATAGCGGCCGTTCTCGCTGTCCGGCGCTGCGCTCTGCGCCAGCGCGGCCGGCCCGCCGGCGGCAGCGGCCAAAGCAAGCACGACGATCAAGCGGCGCATCTTAGATTCTCCCAGAAATCGCTTCGCGCGAGGAACGTCGCCGATTTTTGCGGCGACGCCATGGCGTCGACGCTTTCCTCGCTAGCTGAGGCTGCCGCAGTGCAAAGAAAGGCCTGTGGGCGGTCCTGCGGCATCATCGCGCCGGAGACAATAACACAATAATTTCAATTGTTTATATGAAGTTGTCCAATTCTTGACAGGGTAGGAGGGGGTCAGTATGGTCCGCGCGGTTTCGGGGGCGGTGAAAAGCTCGGTATTTCCTCGACTTCGCGGGGTTTGGACAATGTCCGGCGACGCGGGCGAGAGGGGTGATCGGGGCGTAGAGCCTCCCGACGAAGCTGCCCTCTCCGCGAGGCTCAAGAGTCTCGGTCAACGGCTGGATCAAGCCAATCCTGGTTCCAGCCGCGGCACCGATACAAGCTTCGCTTCCCGATCGGCCGCCGATCACTCGGCGTTCGCCCGCGGTTTCCGGCTCTCATCGGAGCTTGTCGCAGGTGTGCTGGTCGGCGCGGCTCTTGGCTGGCTGATCGACCGCTGGCTCGGATCTCTGCCGTGGGGAATGTTTGTGTTTTCGCTACTGGGCTTCACTGCCGGCGTGCTCAACGTGATGCGCCAGGCGGGAGTTGCCCCCGGAGGCGTTCCGGATTCCACCATTCAACGCCGGAACGACCGATAGCGCCGCAACGGCGCGCACCAGAGAGACGAGACCACACCGGTCATGGCCGCCGATCCGATTCATCAGTTCGAAATCCACAAGATCTTCTCGCTCGGCACCTACGGCGGGCATGAGATCGCCTTCACCAATTCGTCGCTCTATATGGTGATCGCGGTCCTGCTGATCGCACTCCTTCTGGTCGGCGCGACGTCCGGGCGCAGCCTGGTTCCAGGCCGCATGCAGTCGCTGGCGGAGCTCTCCTACGAGTTTGTCGCGACCACGATCAGAAGCACCGCTGGCAGCGAGGGCATGAAGTTCTTCCCGCTGGTGTTTTCGCTCTTCATGTTCATTCTGGTCGCGAACATCGTCGGCCTCATCCCCTACACCTTCACGATCACCAGCCACATCATCATCACGGTGTCGCTCGCGCTGCTCGTGTTCCTCACCGTCGTGATCTACGGCTTTGCCAAGAACGGTCTGCACTTCTTCAAGCTGTTCGTGCCAAGCGGCATTCCGATCTTCATCCTGCCGCTGGTCGTGTTCATCGAGGTGTTCTCGTTCTTCCTGCGGCCGATCTCGCACTCCGTGCGTCTGTTCGCCAACATGCTGGCGGGCCACATCGCGCTGAAAGTGTTCGCGAGCTTCATTCCGCTGCTGGCGGGCCTCGGCATTGCGGGTTATGCCGGCGCCGTGATGCCGCTCGGCATGGTGATCGCGCTGACCGCGCTTGAGTTGCTGGTCGCGTTCCTGCAGGCCTACGTCTTCACCATTCTCACCTGCATCTATCTCAATGACGCAATCCACCCGGGTCACTGACAGACCGTCAGTCTCAAAACGTTCAACCTTAAAAAGGAGTTTCTTCCATGGATCCGATCGCCGCGAAGTATATTGGCGCTGGCATTGCCTGCATCGGCATGGGCGGCGCGGGCATCGGCGTGGGCGTGATTTTCGGCCAATACCTGGCTGCCGCGCTGCGCAATCCGTCGGCCGCCCAGGGCCAGTTCGGCAACCTGATTTTCGGCTTCGCCGTGACCGAGGCGCTCGGCATCTTCTCGCTGCTGATCGCGCTGCTACTGCTGTTCGCGCTCTAAGGCTTCAAGCTCATAGGCCTGGGGCGACGCCAAGTCGCCCCGCATGGCGCGAATAGCCTGATTGATCGGAGCCGAAATGGCCACGAACGCCCATACGCAAGAGCATTCTGGACCGAAGGGGGCCTTCCCTCCGTTCCAGAAGGATACGTTCGCCTCGCAACTCGTCTGGCTCGCGATCACGTTCGTCGTGCTCTACCTCCTGATCTCTCGGATCGCGGTGCCGCGCATCGGCGGGATCATCGAGGACCGGGCCAAGCGCATCGAAGGCGACTTTGCCGAAGCGCAAAGGCTGAAGGCCGAATCCGAGGCAGCACTGGCGGCCTACGAGAAGGCGCTTGCCGACGCACGTGGACGCGCCCAGGCGATCGCCAACGAGACGCGCGACAAGCTCAATGCCGAAGCTGAAGCGCGCCGCAAGGCGATCGAGAGCGAGCTCAACGCCAAGCTCGCCGAAGCCGAGAAGACCATCGCCGCCACCAAGGCTGCGGCGATGACCAACGTGCGCGGAATCGCGCTCGACACCGCTTCGGCCATCGTGGAGCGGCTGATCGGCACGGCACCGCCGGCGCCCGCCGTCGCGACCGCGGTCGACGACGCGCTCAAACGCTAGAAGGGCCGCTGTCATGTTCGCAGAACCCGAATTCTGGGTCGCCGTCGGCTTCGTGATCTTCGTTGCCGTTCTCGTCTATGTGGGCGTGCCGAAGATGATGACCAAGGCGCTCGACGATCGCGCCAAGCGCGTCCAGGACGAGCTCAACGAGGCGCGGCGCCTGAAGGAAGAAGCGCAGAAGCTTCTCGCCGAATACCAGGCCAAGCACCGCCAGGCCGACAACGAGGCCGCCGCCATCGTGGCCGGCGCCAAGGCCGAGGCCGAGCGCTTCGCCGCCGAAGCCAAGGCCAAGATGGAAGAATTCGTCGCGCGCCGCTCCAAGATGGCCGAGACCAAGATCGCGCAAGCCGAGGCGCAGGCTGTCGCCGATGTGCGGGCCGCCGCCGCCGAAGCCGCCGTGAGCGCGGCCGAGAAGATCCTGACCGACAGCGTCAAGGGCAAGGTCGCCGACGACCTGCTGGCGCGCGGCATCGGCGACGTGAAGACCAAGCTGAACTAACCGAGGCGTCCTGCCGCAGCAGCAGGCCAAAACCACAAACGACACGCAAGGCCGCACTTGACTGCGGCCTTGTGCGCTTCTGGTGACATCTTTATCGATTTCAGCTTCGCGGCAAAGTGAACAGAATACGCCTCGCATTCGCCGTGGTTGCGGACCTAGAATTCCGCACGGAGGCTGGCAACCTCAAATGGCCAGCCCCGAACCAGGAGGCGGCTATGACCAAGGAGCATCTTTCCCTTTCGCGTAGGCAACTCATCCAGACCGGTTCAGCAGCACTCGCAACCGGCGTTGCCGGACTGTCTCCGGCATTCGCCAAGGCGCCGATCATCGGCACGCAGGCGCCCTACTTCTTCCGCTTCAAGCTCGGCAGTGCCGAAGCGACCATCGTGTCGGACGGTCCGCTGCCGCTCGGCGACCCGCACAAGAACTTCAATGGGCTCGCCCCGGCGGAAATGGACAAGCAACTCACAGACAACTTCCTGCCGCTGGAAAATGCGGTGCTCGAGCAGAACGTGCTGATCCTGAATACCGGCGACCGCATGGTGCTGTTCGATACCGGCATGGGCGGCCTGAAACTGTTCGGCCCGACCACCGGCAAGCTGATGACCACGATCAAGCAGGCCGGCATCGACCCGAAGGACATCGATGCCGTGGTGATGAGCCATGCGCATATCGATCACTGCGGTGGCTGCATGGCGGACGACGGCACGCGCAACTTCCCCAATGCGCAGTACTACATCTCACAGGCCGACTATGACTTCTGGACCGATCCGGCCAAGGTCGGACCCGACTTCAAGGTCTTCCTCGAGACCGCGCAGAAGAACCTCCCGCCGAACAAGGATCGCATGGTGTTCATCAAAGATGGTCAGGAATTCCTGCCCGGCATCCAGGCGATTTCGGCGCCCGGCCACACTGTCGGCCACACCATCTTCATGATCTCATCCGGCGGCAAGCAGCTCTGCTACATCGGTGATCTCACTCATCATC
>JBBWZU010000237.1:0-9349 GCA_039649225.1 Hyphomicrobiales bacterium
CCGAGCTTGCGCGCCAGCATGTACATGATGTCGTAGTCGTTCCTGCTCTCGAAGCTCGGTTCGACGAACTGCTCGCCCCATTGCAGCGATCGGTTCGAGGCGGTGCGTGATCCGTTCATCTCGAAGCTGGTGCAGGCCGGCAGCAGGTAGGTGCCGTTCTTGCGCTCGGACAGGACCGCCCAGGTGGTCGGATAGGGATCGCACACGACCAGAAGATCGAGATTCTCGATGCCCTTTGCGGCATCCGGCATGCGGGTGATCGTGTTGCCGCCATGTCCCATGATGAACATGGCCTTCATGGTATCGGGCTGGGCAACTTGATCCTTGGGCAGCAGGGTGGCATCGAACCAGCGCGTGCTGGGGATGCCGGGCGTCTGCATGAAAGTCTTGTCGACGAAGCGCGAGAGCATCCAGTCGTAGTCGACCTCCCACACGCGGCACCAATGCCTCCAGGCTTCCTCGGCGAGACCGTAATAGAGGGGCAAAGTCGTTACATCGAGACCGAGATCGGTCGCGCCCTGTACGTTGTCGTGGCCACGGAAGATGTTGGCGCCACTACCGCTGTGACCGACATTGCCGGTGGCGAGCAGCAAGATGCAGCTGGCGCGCACGTTAGCTGTCCCGGTCGTGTACTGGGTCTGGCCCATCGCCCAGATCAGCGTTGAGGGCCGCTGCGTTGCGAAGATCTCGGCGACGCGCTTGACCTGCGCTTCCGGCAGCCCAGTGACGCGTTCCACTTCATCGGGCGGCCATTTGTCGATCTCTTTGCGTACGTCTTCGAGGCCATAGACCCGCTGGCGGATGAATTCCTTGTCTTCCCAGCCGTTCTGGAAAATGTGCCAGAGCATTCCGTAGATGGTCGGGATGTGCGTGCCGGGGCGCACCCGGACATATTCGGTCGCATGCGCAGCCGTGCGCGTCATCCGCGGATCGATCACGATCATGTTGGCGCGGTTTAGCTCCTTGCCCTCGAGAATGTGCTGCAACGATACCGGATGCGCTTCGGCGGGATTGCCGCCCATCACCATTATGGTCCGCGCGTTGCGGATGTCGTTGTAGCTGTTGGTCATCGCGCCGTAGCCCCAGGTATTGGCTACGCCGGCGACGGTGGTCGAGTGACAAATGCGCGCTTGGTGGTCGGAATTATTCGTGCCCCAGAACGCCGCGAGCTTGCGGTTGAGATAGGCGCTTTCATTGGTGAACTTGGCCGAGCCGAGCCAATAGACCGAATCCGGTCCGGATTTCTCGCGGATCGCCAGCAGCTTGTCGCCGATCTCGCTGATCGCCGTGGCCCAGGAGACCTTGGTCCATTGGCCGTTGACCATCTTCATCGGGTAGCGCAGGCGGCGGTCGCTATGCACCAGCTCGCGCGTCGCCGCGCCCTTGGCGCAATGCGAGCCGCGATTGATCGGCGAATCCCAGCCCGGCTCCTGCCCGATCCATACGCCGTTCGAGACTTCCGCCATCACGGTGCAGCCGACCGAACAATGCGTGCACATGTTCTTGCGCAGCGTGACCGCCGCACCGCTCGCCGGCGGCGGGCCGGCCTCGGCCTTGCGCACGCTGCCGAGCTGAAGCGCGCCGAGCGCCGCAAGCGAGCCGGTGGCAAGACCGGAGCGGCGCAAAAATGCGCGGCGATCGAGACCGCCGCTGTTCTGGTCGGCCAGCGCGGCACTCAGCGAGGTGCGGCGCGCCTGGCGTTCACTTCTCTTGATCAGCACAGGTGCCTCCTCAGCTTGGATAGCGGTTGACGCGGTAGAACGCTTTCACGTGGTCGGTCTCTTTGTATCGCGCCTTGCGCTTCTCATCGTTGGTCTCGGTATCGGCCTTGGCCGGTGTGACGCCCAGCGGCGCGGCCGCCGCGACGGTCGCGCCGGCGCCGAGCACGCGGAGAAAGTCACGACGTCCAACCGCGCTCTTGTCCTTGGTTTGCATCGCGATGTCCTTTCCTCTTTCCGCGCCGGTCATCCCGGCAGCGCGAATGCCTCTACCTCGATGTCGATGAAGACGCGCCCGAGCGTGCCGACATGACGGTAGAACTCGGCTGCCTGCGCGCGCTCAAGGTCTGCAAAGAAACGCCCGATCCACGGCGCCATATGCTTGTCGAACAGACGGCGCTCGGCGTCGTCCGCCGCCTGAAAGCGGCCACTGATGAGCGCCGCCATGATCTCGCACAGCGTCGCCGCATGATCTTCCGGCTCGTAATTTCTATCCACCCGCTCGATGCCGAATTGCGCAAGATCATCCCTGAGGCGAGCAAGCGGACGCTCATTGAGAAAGCCGGTGAGGTAATACGACGCGTAGGGCAGCAGTTCCCCGCGCCCAAGCCCGATGAAGAGATCGAAATATTCGCGCTCGATCGCACTCACTTCGATTCGCGATGCCGCCTCGGCCAGCGCGACATGCGCAACACCGAGCGGTGTCGAATCGCCACGCAACCGTGCCAATCGTGCCAGCAGCTCGGCATCGGGAGCGCGCACCAGCAGCGCGGAGAGCAGCGCGTATTCCTGCGCGCGCGCGCGGTCGACCTCATCGATATCGCGCGAAGGCGGCGCCCGATAGAGATCCGGGCGCAAGCGCATACGCTCGACCCCGGTCGCGGCCTCTACGGCAAGTACGCGTTCTGCCGGAACCTTGTCCCAGTTGGAAACGGAGGGCTGAGAAATACCGATGCGGCGGGCAAGTTCGGAGACGCCGCCGACGGCCTGGATCGCTTCGTTCAAGCCCTGATCGCGCATGGCCTGCTTCGAATTAGAGAAAAGAAAGCCTGTGAACCGCCATGCACAAAAGGCTAGTTCCCGTGCCGTCATGGGGTCAATAGGCGGGCAATAGTTCCAGGCTATAACTTTAGTTATTGCGGCAAGGCACCGCCATGTTGGCGGCGCGATATCTGGACGACATCCACGTTACGTTCCGCAGCGTCATGCTGCAATGCGGCGTCATCTTTATTGCCACGCACCAATACTTGGTCGTCCGCGTTTTGAGCGGCTTCGGTATTCGACGTGCAGTTCTCGACAGGCGAAGGCTCCTCTGTCGCGGCAGGCGCGCCCAGTAGATTGGAATCGTTGCAATTCTCCGCGGTCTGCAGCGGCTCGATCTCGGCGTCGGGAACGCTCGGCGATGCGGCCCGACCGATTCTGTCGACGAGGTCGGCGATCATGCGACGAACTTCGTCGCTCGATTCCAGCGGACCAAAGCCCGGCATCGCAGTCGGATCGGTGAAGTCCCAGGCGTTCTCGGCAAGCCCGACGAAGTCCCGGATCGCCGGATCGGCCGTCCATACGCGGCGAAGCGCCGCACGCGTCAGCTCGGCCGGCACACCCCGCTGCAGGAAGGCCGAGATATCCGATACCGCCGTGATCGAATCGATCGGCGGAAGCGTCGCGGGATCAAACGCCGGCTCGACATGGCCGGCGAGGTTCCGGTCCGGGTTCGGCAAGGCTTCGGCAGGGACCGGCGCCGATTCTGCAGCAGGCTTTGCGCCCGCCGCGGAAGAGTGTTTGCGCCGCGACCAGCGGGTGAGGAAGTCCTCCTCAGTCATCGTGGTCTCCGTAGCCGCGCCGCGCGAGCGACTCCGGATCCTGCCGGTCGCGCTTGCGCTTGAAGAACTCCCGCTCGACATGGTGTTCGGCGATGAAGGCCGCAATGATGTCTTGAATCGGTTGCGGCATCGGCACCTGCTCGACCAGATTGGCGGCGCTCTCGGTGAAACCTTCGCCTTCCGACGGGTCGGCGGTCACGGCGACCAGCGCATAGGGTGGATCGCCACCCGTTCCGGACATGATGACCCAAAGCGACGGCGCGCCGCTCGCAAGGTTATCCCGATAATAGCCGGTTTCCGAGCGATAGAGCGCGATGTCGGCGCGACCGGCAAAAAACATCGTGGTGTCGCCTTGCGTGCCGAGCACCGTCCACGGCTCAGCCTCGGGCACGCCATGCAGCACCGCCTCGGGCGCCCAGGTAAAATCGATCCATTGCGAGGCCGCCTTGCGCCGGGCGATGACGACACCGACCGGAATGCGCGCGAGCGGTGTCGCGGCCGGGCTCATGTGACCGCCTCCAGGTGGCGCACCGGCAGACCGGTGATGAGGTTCTGCGGCTTGAAGCGCAGCAGTTTGTCGCCCGTCATCGCCAGGATGAGATAGACTGCATCGCCTTTGACCTTCTCCAGCGCAACGTCCGGATCGGCGAACTTGAGGCTGAACAACCCGACCACGCGGGCCGCACCGGCCGCGTCCAGTTCGTCGCCGTTCCACAGTCGGTCGCCGATCTTGCTGCCCTCGGAGTCAAGCCCGACATACCAGGTGAATTTCGCATCGCGCAGCTCGGTCAGCGGCTCGATCGCAACCTCGATATTGAGGACGTGGGCGATCCAGCGCCGCATGGCTTCGGCGAGCGCCGCGAGCCCGCGCCGCTCGGCCGTCAGATCGAGCGCGACATGGAACAGGTCGCTGTGCTCGAAATAGTGCTGGGAGTTGTCCTCCGACATGATGTCGATATTGGCTTCCTTCGGCAGCCCGAGCATGGAAACCAGCGGCGATGCCGGCGTGCCGGATGTCCCGGAAATGATTTCCTCGTCGGCGGCGATCAGCGCGCCCTCGTGCGACGTCACGCGCTGGGTGCGAAAGAACAATTCGGCCGCGCGCAGCACGAACGGATCATCGCAGCCGTTCAGCGCGTTGCGCAGGATCACGTGCACGAGCTGATTGAGGAAGATGTGCGGAACGCGCGCACCGGTCCGCACGATGTCGAGATAGGCGGCTTCGAGCGTCCTGTGGCGCACGAGGCGATCGCGAAACGCGATCAGCACCTGCCAGTTCTCGCGCGCATCCGCATCCGCGACGGCGCCGATCTCATCCGCCGCGACCGCGCGGCGCGGATCGGCCATCAGCGCGGCATGCAGCGTTCTTTCGACCACGCAGGCCTCCGGCGGCGGCGTGAGCTCGGGCCGCGCGATGTATACTTTGAGAAACTCGTCGGTCACAACAAGACCGCCGCCGGCATCACGGTCGAGCAGATGATGGCCGCAGGAGAGCCAGAAATCCCTCATCGGTGCGGCTCCCGTCCGGCCAACGAAACCAGATCAATCTCGTCGCCGGCCTCCTCGTCACCCTCGACCTCGAGAAATGAAAACGCCCGCATCGGTTTCTTGTCGCCGCGCGGATGCAGCGAGCGGAACGCCTCGCGGACCTCGCCATTCTCGAATGTGCGATGCACAGCGATCAACGTGTCGGCCGGATGACCGCAGAGCGATGCCGCGAACGCGACTTCCTCCTGCGCGGCGGCCCGTGCGGTGCCGATGTCGGGCGCGCCGAAATGCGCAACCAATTGCCGCGCCAACGTCTCGACCGCGGCCGCGCGATCCGCCTCGCTCGCCTCCACGATCTGCACCAGCGTAGACCATCCCAGGGACTCGACGCCCAGGAACGCACCGCGAAAGGCCGAGCGCGCCTTGCCGGCAAGCTTTTCGGCATCCTGGTTCCAGAACGCAAATGCGCCGGAGACCGCCCATTCGCCCGGCTCCGCGGCGCGCTCGAACACGAACGTGTCGGAGGGGTCGAGCCGAATGGTGCGGATCAGCTTCACGTGCGCGGCCCGCGCGTTTTCGGATCAAGCCAGGACGGGTCGCCAAGCGCCGGCAACAGCTTGCGCCGCGCGACCTCGACCTTGCCGTCATGCCGCACGAGAAGGTCGCCGTTCTCATCGATGTCGCGGCGCACGCCTTCCTGGCGCGGCAGGCGCCGCAGATAGTCCTTGGCGACCGCGCCAAAACCGTGCTCCTGCCAGGCATCGATATGAACCATCAGGTGGCGCGCAAAACTCTCCACCAGCGCGCCCGCCGTGAAGTCGGTAAACCCTTCCTCCTCCAGCGCCGCCGCCAGCGGATTGAGGCCGGGCTCATCCTCGCCCATCGACACCGTGCGGATCATCGCGCCGAACACCAGCCAGGCCGGCGGCTCGTCCTCGGCTGCGCCCTCGGGCCAGGCCAACCGCCCGCCACCGACCAGACCGTTGTCGACGCGCACCGCATCAGGCCAGTCGATAGTGATCGGCTTTTCGGGCGGCGCGTGGGCCGCCAGCGCGTCGATCAGTGCGGCCATTCCGGCATAGAGCGCGCGCCGCGCGGACCAGAGCGGTTCCTCCGGCTCCAGCACCACGGCAAACTCCGCAAGATCGAACCGCCCGACATAAACCAGCGTGCCGGCGCCCTGCGCGGGGGCGCACGCAACCGCATGCGCAAAGGCATCGCCGACTTCGCGCAGCGCCACAAGCGTGTACGGCGGCGGCAGATCGAGCTGCGGCGCAAACGGCGTGCGCGGACGGTTCCGGGTTCCTGGCGGCAAATAACCTCCGCAGTTACATTCTGTTTAGATCAGTTATAAGTACGCTCCAAACAGGCTGCAAACCAGATGGCGGAACGCCGACAAATCCTGATCTGCTCGTGCGAGGACACGATGCGGCTCGACGCCGACGCCATCCGGCGCGGTTGCGGCGGCGCGAACGTCGCGACCGCGCAGCATGTCTGCCGCGCCGAGATCGAGCGATTCCGCGCCGCGGCCGCGACCGGCGAGCCGCTGATCGTCGGCTGCACCCAGGAAGCGCCGCTGTTTTCGCAAGCTGCCGAGGAGATCAAGGCATCCGCGCCGCTGATGTTCGTGAACCTGCGCGAGACCGCCGGCTGGTCGGATCAGGGCGCTGGCGCCGGGCCCAAGATGGCCGCGCTGATCGCGGCCGCGGCCGAGCCGGTTCCCGAATTCACGCTGGTGAGCCTGTCGAGCGAAGGCGTGACGCTGGTCTATGGGCGCGACGAGCGCGCGATCGAAGCGGCCGCGTTGCTCGCCGACCATCTCGACGTCACGGTGCTGATCACGCGGCCGAAGGATCTGGCGCCACCGCGCGTCACCGCATTTCCGGTGGTCAAGGGAACCATCAGCGCCGCCAAGGGCCACTTCGGCGCATTCGAGCTGACGGTCGACGACTACGCCGCGTCCGCGCCATCCTCGCGCGGCGCGATGGCCTTTGGGCCATCGCGGCATGGCGCGGTCTCGCGCTGCGACCTGATCGTCGATCTCTCCGGCGGCGCGCCGCTGTTTTCCGCGCACGACCTGCGCGATGGCTATCTGCGCGCCGATCCGGACGATCCGGCCGCGATGCTGGCAGCCGTGCTCAAGGCACGCGATCTCGTCGGCGGCTTCGACAAGCCGCGCTATATCGATTTCACGGCGGAGATTTGCGCGCATTCGCGCTCCAGGATCGTCGGCTGCCGCCGCTGTCTCGATCTCTGCCCAACCGGCGCGATCGCACCAGCGGGCGATCACGTGGCGATCGATCCGAACATCTGCGCCGGCTGTGGCCAGTGCGCCGCCGTCTGTCCGACCGGGGCTGCGTCCTACGCGCTGCCGCCAGCCGACACGCTGCTGCGCAAGCTGCGCGTGATGCTGACCGCCTATCGCGCGGCCGGCGGCGCGCGCGCGATTGTTCTCATTCATGATGAGCCGCACGGCGCGGCCTTGATCGACGCGCTGGCGCGCCATGGCGCTGGATTGCCGGCGAATGTGCTGCCGCTCGCCGTCAACGAGGTGACGCAGGTTGGGCTCGAGGCGGTCGCGGCGGCATTCGCCTATGGGGCATCGGGCGTGCGTGTCCTCACGCGTGCCAAACCGCGCCACGATGTGACGGGACTCACCCAAACCATCGCGCTGGCCGCGCCGATCCTCGCGGGACTTGGCTTCGGAACGGAGCGTATCGCGGCAATCGAGACCGACGATCCGTTCGCCCTCGGCGAAGCCTTGCGGGCGATCGTGCCCGCCGACGGCGCGCCGCGCCCGGCGACGTTCCAGCCGGTCGGCGCCAAGCGCGACGTGCTTCGTCTGGCGCTACGCGAGCTGCATCATGCGGCGCCCGCGCCGGTCGATATCGTGGCGCTGCCAGAGGGCGCGCCATTCGGCACGATCAATCTCAATGTCGAGGGCTGCACGCTCTGCCTTTCGTGCGTGTCGGCCTGCCCGACCGGCGCCTTGTCCGACGATCAGGATCGTCCGCTGCTGCGTTTTGCCGAAGATGCCTGCGTGCAGTGCGGGCTATGCAAGGCGACCTGCCCCGAGAAGGTCATCATGCTCACTCCGCAACTCGACTTCCGCGCCGCGGTGGCGCCGGCGCGCGTGCTCAAGGAAGAAGAACCGTTCTGTTGCATCCGCTGCGCAAAGCCGTTCGGCGTCAAAAGCAGCGTCGAGCGCGTCGCCGCCAAGCTCGAAGGCAAGCACTGGATGTTCCAGAATTCGGCCAAACGCCTTGACGTCGTCAAGATGTGCGCGGATTGCCGTGTGATCGCGATGACGGAAGAAAACTTCGATCCGTTCGGTGCGCCGCCGCGCCCTGCCCCGCGCACGACCGAGGATTATCTCAGGGAACGGGAAAAAGACTCGTAGGGCGGGCAAAAGCTCGAACGCGAAGCGGTCGAGCGTGCCCGCCATCAGACGCGGGCACGCGCTCCGCGCTTTGCCCGCCCTACTTCGCTGCTCGCATGAGAAAATCCGTCAGCGCCTCGCGATCGGCCGCCGAGCCGATGCGCTGCTCCGGCATCTTGGTGCCGGGCGTATAGGCCGCCGGACCGATCTCAAATAGCTTCGCCACCGTTTCGGGCGTCCACACGATGTCGAGCTTCGTCAATGCGTCAGAGAATTTATAGTTTGGCAACGTCGCGATTCTGCGCCCGAAAATCCCAGCAAGCGTCGGCCCGGCACGATTGCCTTCGTCGGGCGAAAGCGTGTGACACGCAACGCAGGCGCGGAATACCTCGGCGCCCGGATCGTTCGCGTAAGCCGCAAGCGGGTCGTCCGGCCCGGTCATCATGGCTGAGCCGACCGGATCGCCGGTGGCGGCGTTCCAGCGGCGTATCAGACGATCGTTGCCGCCGGTCAGCAGCGTGCGGCTGTCCGGCATGAAGGCGACCGACCATACCGGCAGTCCCGGCCCGACCAGCGTGTGCGCAAGCTTGCGCTCGCGCCGTTCGATGATGGCGACCGAGCCGCGAATGCTGGCGGCGGCAACCAGCGCGCCGTCGGGCGATACCGCAAGTCCGATCACCGGCGTCGGCGCGGCCTGCACTTCGCCGCCGATCTCTCCGGAGGATTTGAGGAAATACACGATGCCGTTAGCGCCTGCCGTGACGATCTCGCCGTCCCGCGTGACAGCGACTGCGCTCAGCGGCGCCGGCAGTGTGACGATCGTCGGCGCCGCGCCGTCGAGCGGCCAGATGCGCAGCGTCAGATCGTAGGCGGCGCTTACGACGGCCTTGCCGTCGGGCGTGAACGCGACGCCGTTGACGTTCTGCGCGTGCCCCTCGAGC
>JBBWZU010000242.1:0-4698 GCA_039649225.1 Hyphomicrobiales bacterium
ACCTCCTGCCATTTCGGGTCCGGGCGGCCGATCACGGCGCCTTCGGCGACGTCCGGATGCGCGATCAGCACGCGCTCGATCTCGGCCGGATAGATGTTCTCGCCACCTGAAATGATCATGTTCTTCTTGCGGTCGTGGATGAAGAAATGCCCATCGGCGTCGCGCGTGCCGATGTCGCCCGAATGATACCAGCCGTCGCGCAGCGACTCGGCCGTGGCCGCGGCGTCGCCCCAATATTCAAAGAAGATGTTCGGCCCTCGCACCACGACTTCGCCCGCGACGCCAGACGGGACTTCGTTGCCGGTGTCGTCCACCACGCGCGCTTCACACACAAGTCCGGGAAGGCCGGTCGAGCCGTCGCGTTGATCGCCATTGAGGCGCGTGTAGACCGCGATCGGGCAGGTCTCGGTCGAACCATAGACCTGCAGCACCGGCACGTGGCGCGCCGTGAAGGCCTCGACGAGATGCTGCGGCACCTGCGTCGAGCCGGTGGTGAGCGCGCGCAGGCATGTGAGATCGGTCGCCGCCCAACGCGGGTGCCCGATCACGGCCTGCATGGTGGCGGGCACCAGCACGGTGAGCGTCGGCCGATCGCGGGTGAAGGAATCCAGCACGGCGTCGGGCGCAAAGCGCGCGTGCAACGTGACGGTGGCGCCGAGTTGCAGTGCCGGCGTCGTCTGGATGTTCAGCCCGCCGACATGGAACAGCGGCAGCACGGTGAGGATGTGGTCCGCGGCCGTCATGTCATGCACGTGCTGGCTCATCACGGCGTTCCACAGCAACGCCTCCTGGCGCAGCACCGCGCCCTTCGGCCGTCCGGTCGTGCCGGAGGTGTAGACGATCAGCAGCGGCGCGGAGGGATCGACATGCGGGTTGCGGCCGTCTCCGTTGCCGGACGCGAGCAGGTCGTCGAATGAGGGTGCGAAGTCGAGGCCGACGATGCGGACATCCGGCAACGCGGCCTTCAGTGGCGCGATGACGGCCGCGAATCCTTTCTCGACCACGAGCACTTTTACGGAAGCGTCGGACAGAATGAACACCTGCTCCGGCACCGCGAGCCGCCAGTTGAGCGGCACCAGCATCGCGCCGAGCCGCGCGCAGGCGTATAGCAGCACGAGGTAGTCGGGATGATTGAGGCTGAGGATCGCGACGCGGTCGCCACGCCCGATGCCGAGTTGCGATTTCAGCGCACGTGCCGCGGCCGCGATGCGTTCGGCGAGCGCCGCATAGGTCAGCGTCGCACCGGCGAAGTGGATCGCCGGCTTGTCCGGCGCGAACGCCGCATTGCGGTCGATCAGGTCGGAGAGGTCCATCTTTCTATCCCTCTCCGATAGCGCAGGGTGGGTGCGAGCGAAGCGAGCAGACGGGTGGGGCGTTTGCGGAAAGGCTATTCATCTTTTTCGCCCGGCTCGTACAGCGTCTCCTTGCCGAGCCGGTCGATGCAGATTTCGGCGGTCCACGGTAGCATCAGCGAACCGCAACGGCTGTCGCGATAGATGCGCTCCAGCGGCAGCGATTTCAGCATCGATTGGCCGCCGCAGGTCCGGATCGCCTTCGCGGCCAGCGTGTTCGCATTCTCCATCACGGTGTGTTGCGCCGCGTAGGCGCGCAGCACCTGCTCCTTGGTGGGATTCGCGCGCGCTTCGCTCACCGCCTGAAACCACAGCGCCTTGGTTTGCTCCAGCATGACGCGCATCTCGGCGACCGCAATCTGCTTGGTCGGGAACATGCGCCGCTTCACCGGCGGCGTTCCGGGTACCTCGCCGCGCAGATACGCGACGGTGAAGTCGTAGGCCGCCTGCGCCAAGCCCATATAGGTCGGCGAGAGGGTGAGAAACATATGCGGCCACGAGGTCGCGGCACGGAAGTAGACGCCGTGCGGCATCAAGAGCTCGCTCTCCGGCACGAACACGTCCTTCAGCAGCAGTGTGCGCGAGACCGTGCCGCGCATGCCGAGCGGGTCCCAGTCGCCGGTGACGCTGACGCCGGGCGCGTTCGCCGGCACCGCGAGATAGAGCGTGTTGCGGCGGCTGGCACTCTCGCCTTCGGCGCGCTCGGTGCACAGTATCCCGTAGTAATCGGCCGCGCCCGAGAGCGAGGCGAAGATCTTCTTGCCGCTTACCAGGAACCCGCCATCGATCGGCTTTGCTTCCGTTCCGAAAGCGGTGGCGCCGGCCGCCGCGGCGCCACCTTCGGAAAAGGGCTGCGAATAGATCGCGCCGTCCGCGATGATGCGGCGATAGTGCGCGGGGCGGCGTGCATTGTGCTCGGCGCGGTCCTGCGCGCTCATCTCCAGATCGTCGGCAAGCGAGCCGGTCCACAACGTAGAACAGACATGCATGTTCCACGACAGCGCGGTCGCGCCGCAGTAGCGGCCAAGCTCGGCGGCGGCAAGGCAATAAGTGCGGAACGAGGCGCCCGATCCACCATTCTCCTTGGGCACGCAGATGCCGAGCAGGCCTTCCGGGTGCATGTCGCGAAAATTTTCGATCGGGAAGGTCGCCTCGCGGTCATGTGTCGCGGCGCGTGGCGCCAGCACGCGCTTGCCGAAGCTCCGCGCTTTGGCGATCAGCGCGGCGTCTTCATCGCCGAGCCGGAAGGCGTCGGGCGCGAAGATCGGCGCGTCCTGTTTGTGCGTATCGATAATGTTCATGCCGCAAGCGTATCAGGGCGCCACCGCGAGTACAGCGTTCAGGAAGTTGAAAATCGCCGCATCGAAAGCCTGCGGCGCCTCGAGGTTCGGCATATGGCCGAGGCCGGGCAGGCAGACGTAACGGCTGCCTGGGATTTTCGCCGCCATCTTTTCCAGCACCAGAGACGGCGCATTGCGGTCGTGTTCGGCCGCAAGGCAGAGCACCGGCACATTGATGCTCGCCAAGTTGGCGCGCTCGTCGAACTTGACCAGGCATTGCACCGCCGCCCGGTAGGTCGCCTCCGGAACCTTGGCGTATTCCTCGACGAACAGCGCGGCTCCGGCCGGATCGGCATTCGGTCCCATCATGCCGCGCATTGCAGCCGGCGCGACGTCGGCCATGGTGTAGCCGGTATCGAGCGGCTCCAGCCGATCGGCGAGGAACTTCTTCTGGAAGTCGCCGGCCGGATTGCCGAACGCCGGCGACGTGCAGGAGAGCACGGCTGCGCGGTAGTCGTCGCGGCGGCGGCGCAGCATGGTCTGCACCACCATGCCGCCCATCGAATGGCCGACCAGCACTGCACGTTCCAGTCCGGACTCGGCGATGGTGAATTCGATGTCCTCGGCCAACGCCTCGAAACTCATCGCCCCGACCGGCTCGCGCGCACCGTATCCCATCATGTCGAGCGCAATCGGCTGATAACCGGCGGAAGCGAAGCTTGCGACCTGCGGCGCGAACGAACGCGCTCCGCCGCCGATTCCGTGCAGGAAGACGATCGGCGTCACAGAGGATTTCCCTCCGGCGCCGGTTCCGCGGGTGCGCCGAGCGTCTGCATCAGCCGGTTGGCCCAGGCGAACATCGCGACAGCGTGGGTCAGATCGAGGATTTCAAGGTCACTCAAGCCGTGCGCGCGTAGCGGCGCGGCGTCGGCGGCGGTAATCGCCGCGGGATCGCGCGTCAGCTTGGCGGAATAGTCGACGATCGCCTTGCGGCGTGGGTCAAGCGCGGCTTCGACGCCATCCTGCTGGATACGCTGCATCACCTCCGGGGCTTTGCTTAGTTCGGTGAAGCGCTTGGCATGAACAGAAGCGCAATAGGCGCAGCCATTGATGCGTGAGGCCGCGACCGCGCCCAATTCGCGGTCGGCGCGCGGCAACCCTTTCGATCCGAACATGATGCCGTTGTAGAGCGGCGAGCGTTGGGAGAGCGCTTCCGGGTCATGCGCCAGCACCAGCGAATAGGCGCCGACGGAGCGATTCGATGGCGTAACTTTCAGCGCGGTGAGCTGCTCGGCTGTCGCGGCATCAAGATCGACCGGCGTGATCCAGGGAATCCATTGAAGTTCGCCACGGGTAAAGTCGCGCATTTTCCTGGTCATGAGGCGTCCCGCAGCATGCGCAAGCCCGCGAGCACGCGGGACTGGAAATTCACATAGGCGATCAGTTGCGACAGCGACACGATCGCGTGCGGCGTCAGGCCGGCGGCACTCAGTCGATCGAGATCGGCTTGTCTCGCGCTGTCGGGCGTCATCGTGACGCAATCGATGTGAGCCAAAATGCTTTCGCCGTGCGCGCCGGTCAGCGGATTGGTCTCTCCCAGCGCGACCAGTCTTCGCTGATAGTGTTCCTCGAGCGCGCCGTCGCGCAGCAGCGTGGCGACGCGCAAGGCCGCGGCCTCGCGTTCGGGACGGGTGAAGCCGCCATGATGGGCCGGCGCGAAAATTGCGTCATCACTGCCCTGCAAATGGCGTACGACATCGGGCCGCTGCCGGCGCAGTTCGGCGATGGCGGAACCGTCCGGCAGGCCGGCCAGCGTATCCATGACATCGGGATTGCCGTCGCTCATGTTTTCGCTTCCTCCGGCTGATCGGCCAGAAATTTGCCGACATCCTCGTCAAGCACGTATTCGTCGCCGCGCAGTTCCGGATTGCTCCAGCCGACCATGCGCCGCCAGGTCCGGTCGTAGTCCTCGGCAAACAGCGCGCTGGCGACGCCATTCGCGACCCGTTCGGCCCCGACGCTGATCGCCGGGACATCGCCCGAGATCGGACCATGGCTCATATAGG
>JBBWZU010000277.1:0-3090 GCA_039649225.1 Hyphomicrobiales bacterium
GCGGCGCGCGTCATGCGCTCGGTGTCTCCAACGGCACCGACGCGCTGGTGCTCGTGATGATGGCGAAGGGCATCGGGGCCGGCGATGCGGTGTTCGTGCCGTCGTTCACCTATACGGCCTCGGCCGAGGCGATCGTGCAGATCGGCGCGACGCCGGTGTTCGTCGACGTCGACGCTGCGACGTTCAACATGGACATCAAAAGCCTCGCGCGCGCCATTGCGACTGCCGAGAAGCTTGGGCTGAAGCCGAAAGCCGTGATGGCGGTCGATCTGTTCGGGCTGCCGGCGGACTATGCGGCGATCAATGCCGTTACCGGACCGAAGGACATTTACGTCATTGCCGATGCCGCACAGTCGTTCGGCGCGACCTCCGGTAACCGCCGCGCGGGTGCCTTGGCGCCGATAACGACCACCAGCTTCTTTCCGGCAAAACCGCTCGGCTGCTACGGCGACGGCGGGGCGATCTTCACCGACGACGATGAACTTGCGAAATTGATCACGAGCCTGCGCAATCACGGCGCGGGCGCCGACCGCTACGACAATGTCCGCATCGGCATGAACGGCCGCCTCGATACCATCCAGGCGGCGGTGCTGATCGAGAAACTGAAGATCTTCCCCGAGGAGATCGCGGCGCGCGAGCGCGTAGCGAAGCGCTACAGCGCCAAGCTTGGCGATCTCGTCGGCGTGCCGCAGATTCCGAATGGCTATTCGACGGTGTGGGCGCAGTACACCATTCGGGTGTCCGGCGGGCGGCGCGACGCGCTCGCGGCGGCATTGCGGGCGCAGAACATCCCGACCGCGCAATATTACCCGACGCCGGTGCACCGGCAGGGCGCCTATACGGGCTATCCGGTCGCCGACGGCGGGTTGCCGGTCACCGAAAAGCTGTCCGGCGAGGTTATCAGCCTGCCGATGCACGCCTATCTCGACGAGCCGACCCAGGACCGCATCGTTGCGGCGGTGCGGCGTGCGCTTGGCGCCTGAGACTCGGCTATGTTCTTCCCCTCAGAGGGGAAGGGTAGAGCCTTGATTAATCGCATCCTGACGGTCGGCGGCCTGACGCTGCTCTCGCGCGTGACCGGTTTCCTGCGCGACATCGTGATGGCGGCGGTGCTCGGCGCCGGCCCGGTGGCGGATGCATTTTTGGTAGCATTCCGCCTGCCCAATCATTTCCGCGCGATTTTTGCCGAGGGCGCCTTTGCGGCGGCCTTTGTTCCGGCCTATGCGCGCATTCGTACGCAGGAAGGGGCCGGGAAGGCCAAATTCTTCGCCGACCAGATCTTCACGCTGCTGCTTGCCAGCCAGGTCGTGCTGCTCGCTTTCGCGCTGCTGTTCACGCCCGCCGTGATCGAGCTGCTCGCGCCCGGCTTTCGCGATGACCCGGCGCGGTTCGGTCTCGCGGTGATGCTGACGCGCATCACGTTTCCTTACCTGCTGCTGATGACCGTGGTGACGCTGTTCTCCGGCATCCTCAATTCGCTCGGGAAATTCGCCACCGCCGCCGCCGCGCCGGTCCTGCTCAATCTCACCATGGTGGTGACGCTGCTGCTGGCGGCACTGTTCCCGACCGCCGGACATGCCGCCGCCTGGGGCGTGCTGCTTGCCGGTATCCTCGAGGTGCTGCTGGTCGGTGGCGCCGCGCTGCGGGCGGACGCGATGGCCGTGTTGCGCCGCCCGACATTCGACGGTGATGTGAAGCGCTTCTTCAAGGCGCTCGGTCCGGCGACGGTCGGTTCGGCCGGCGTCCAGCTTGCGCTGTTCGCCGACACCATCATCGCGAGCTTTCTGGCCGCCGGCGCGCTCTCGGCGTTGTACTACGCCGACCGGCTCTATCAGTTGCCGGGCGGCGTGATCGGCATTGCGGTCGGCACTGTGCTGCTGCCCGAAATGGCGCGCCGCATCGCGGCGAATGATGCGGAAGGCGCACGGCTCGCGCAGGAACGTGCCATCGAGTTCACGCTGCTGCTGGCGATCCCCTGCGTCGCGGCGTTTCTCATCGTGCCGGATCTCATCATGCGCGCGCTGTTCATGCGCGGAAAATTCACCGCCGAGGATGCGCAGGCCGCCGCCTGGACGCTGTCGGCCTACACGATCGGATTGATCCCATTCGTTCTGATGCGCAGCGTCGTCGCAAGCTTCCTGGCGCGAGGCGACACCGCGACGCCGGTGAAGGCTGCGCTCTCGGCCGCCGGGGTCAACATCGCGTTCAAGATCGTGTTCCTCTACTTCACCACGCTGTCGCAGGTCGGGCTGGCGCTCGCGACCTCGATCGGGACCTGGATCAATTTCGGCCTGATCACGTGGTTCGGGTTGCGCGCGGGCTTTCTGAGCTTCGATGCTGCGTTCAAGCGCGCGGTCGGCAAGCTGATCGCGGCGGGGCTGTTGCTGATCATCGCACTGTGGGTCGCGCAGTGGCCGGTGCTGGCGATCACCGCCGGCCTGCCGCACGTCCACAATGTCGTGGCACTGGTCGTGCTCGCGTTGATCGGGGCTCTGGTCTACGGCGCCGCCATCGTCAGCCTGCTCGGCAGGAGGTGGCTGATCTCATTCTCGGCCTCGCCGCGGATGGCTACGCCGCGCGCTTCCGCTCCTCCGGAGCAAGAGTGAAACGGCGCAGCTTGCCGAGCCGCAGCACCACGATCTCGATCGAGCGCCCGATGCGCTCGCCGGTCAAAAGGCGGATCAGATCGTCCGCGCCGGTCACCGGCTGGCCGTCGAGCGATACGATCATGTCGCCGGTCAGCAGGCCCGAGCGGTTCGCCGGGCTGCCTGGTTCGGAGGATGTGATCGTCGCGGACGATGACTGCGTGAGGCCGCTCGCCAGCTGAAGGCGGCGCGGAATGGTCGTCTGCTGGGCGGATATTCCGATGTAGGCCCGGCGCACGCGCCCGTGCCGCACCAGCTCGCCAAGCACGAATTGCGCCGTGTTGGCAGCCACTGCAAAGCAGATGCCCTGCGCGCCCTGGATGATCGCCGTGTTGACGCCGATCACCTCGCCCCGCGAGGACACCAGCGGTCCGCCGGAATTGCCGGGGTTGAGCGCCGCGTCGGTCTGGATCACGTCGTCGATCAGCCGTCCGCTGCGCGCGCG
>JBBWZU010000301.1:0-6548 GCA_039649225.1 Hyphomicrobiales bacterium
GCGCCGGTGATCAGAACCGTTTTGCCCCTGAGCTTCAGATCCATCTCTCACGTCTCCATTGACGAGTGCGGCCGGCTATACCGGCTGCAAGCTCA
Source organism: Hyphomicrobiales bacterium (assembly GCA_039649225.1). Classification (GTDB taxonomy): domain Bacteria; phylum Pseudomonadota; class Alphaproteobacteria; order Rhizobiales; family Xanthobacteraceae; genus PALSA-894. The sequence continues at coordinate 96 of JBBWZU010000301.1, forward strand.
GAACAGTTTGACTTCTTCGTTCTGCCCGCGGACTTGCGCGACCAGCGTGGGGAGGAGGTCGACGAACTCCTCGACCCAGGCGGTGGGCACGGTGGTGCTCACCTTGACGAACCGATCTCCGAAGGTCGGCGTGTGGTAGGCGCCCTGGCGGATCATGATGTCGTGCTTCTGGTAGGCGGCGACCAGCGCCTCAGGCTTCACGCCGGCGCGCTCGCATTCGAGCACCATGAAATTGCCGTTGGACGGATAGACCGGCACCGTGAGGCCTGGAATCTTGTCCGCCGCGTCCTTGATCAGCTTCTGGTTGGCGCGCTGCTGCGCGAGCACGCCGGGAAACCATTCGGCCTTGATCTTCAGGCCGGCGAGGGCTGCGCGCTGCGACAGGATGTTGGAGCCGAGATTGTTCGGCGGCGCGCTCGCGAGTTGCTCGATCAGGTCAGGATGGGCCACCACCGCGCCGACCCGCATGCCGGCAAGGCCGAGCCATTTCGAGAAGCTGTAGACCGTGATGGTGCGCTTCGGATAGCGCGTTGCCGCGAGCGTGTGGTCATAGGCGAAATGGCGGTAGGTGCAGTCGTGGATCAGATAGGCACCGGCAGCGCGCGCGGCCGCGACGATGCCGTCGATCTCCGCCGCCGTACAGGCCGAGCCCAGCGGATTGTTCGGATCGACGAGGTAGATCACTTTGGTCATCGGCGTGATGGCGGCGGCAAGGCGCTCCGGCGCCAGCCGGTAGCCGTGCTCCGCGCCGTAGATCGGAATCTGCCGGACGGCCGCGCCGACCGAACGCGCAAAGGCCATCGGCCAATTCCACGTCGGATCGGTGGTGATGAACTCGTCGCCGCGGCCGAGCAGCGTGTGGCACACGTGATAGAGCGAGGAGACCGCGCCGTCCGACAGCAGTGCCGCCTGTCCGGACAGGCCGAGATCCGCGACGATGCCGTGCCGCAGCTCTTCAAGCCCGGCCGGCGGCGCGTAGATGTGAAACTCCCCGTCCCGGATGCATTTTTCCATCGCCTCCAGGACGGCGCGATGCGGCGTGGCGTGATTGGTGTTCTGCCCCATCCAGCGCAGGTTCGGCGTGTTCACCAGCCGGTCGAAATGGGCATTGCGGACCTCGAACAGTTTCATGGCTTCCCCATACGAGATCGGTAATCTTGCATACCAAACGGGCGCATCGGCGCGCGATATGGCCGAATATGCACGAAATTGACCGTCGCGGTAGTCAAATTTTGGCATTATGCAGAAAAAATATGCAATATTATAATTCTGGCATAATGAGACTTGCGTACGGCATAAAACGCGGCGATGCTTCCTTTGCGCCGCTGTGCTGCGGCAGGATCGATGCCAAGGGGAGACATCCGATGCTGATCTCACGTCGCAACGCCCTGAAGGGTCTTGGTGCCGCAACGATCGCGGCGGGCAGCGCCTCGCTCGCGGCGCCCGCGCTGTCGCAGGGTCCGACCAAGGTCACCTTCACGACGTCCTGGATCCCCGAGGGTCCAAATCTTTTCGCCACCATCGCGCGCGACAAGGGCTTCTGGAAGAACCACGGCCTCGATGTCAGCGTGGCGCGCGGCTCCGGCTCAGGTGCGGCCGCGCAGGCGGTGAGCGCCGGCACGTTCGACTTCGGCATGGCGGCGACACCGACCGTCATCGTCCAGGCCGCCAAGAAATTGCCGATCACCTGCATCGGCCAGATCAACTATGACGCCCTGATGGGTGTCGGCGTGCTGGCCAATTCGCCGATCCGCACCCCGAAGGACCTCGAGGGCAAGAAGCTCGGCGCCAGCGTCTCATCGGGCGAATATCCGTTCATGCCGCTGTTTGCCGAAAAGGCCGGGTTCGATCTTGCCAAGGTCCAGATCGTGCAGGTCGACGGCAAGGTGCGCGAGCGCACGCTGGTCGAGAAGCAGGTGGACGCCGTCTCAGCCTTCGCCACCAGCACGGTGCCCTCGCTCGCGCCGCTCGGTACTGACGTGCGTTTCATGCTGTTCTCGGCCGCCGGCATCGAGTTCTACGGTCAGTCGCTTACGACGCAGCCCGCGCGACTGGAGAAGGACCGTGCGCTGTGCGAAGCCTTCGTGCAGGGCGCCATGGAGGCGATCCGCTTCACGCTGACCAATTTCGACGAGTCCATCGACCTGTTTCTGAAGGCGAACAGCGAGGTTGCGATCTCGTCGACCGGCAAGGAGTACTCGCGTATCGGCCTCGGCCTCACCAACCTGACCAACCTGGTTCCCGAGGTGAAGCAGAACGGCATCGGCTATGCCGACCCCGCCAAGGTTGCGACCATGGCCGACCTGGTGGTGAAGTACGCGGCAGGCGAGGGGGCGGTGAAGCCCGATGTCGGAGCGCTGTTCACCAACGCCTTCGCCGGCAAGATCAAGCTGACCGCGGCCGAGCTGGAAGCCGCCGAAAAGAGCGCCGCTGCCTTCCGCAAATACATAGGCGCGTGACCTGCAGGCTGCACGAAGGGATGGTCTGATGCTCGCCGTGGCCACGAAGCAGGAGCTATCGCCGCCGCCGATGCCGCTGGTGTCGGTCAACGCGGTGCAGAAGACCTACGTCGCGCGTCAATCGTCGGTCCAGGCCGTCGCGTCCGCCTCCATCGACGTCGCGCGGGGCGAGTTCGTCTCGCTGCTCGGGCCGTCCGGCTGCGGCAAGAGCACCTTGCTGATGATGATCGCCGGGCTGGAGCAGCCGACCGCTGGCTCCATCAGCCTTGCCGGTGCGCCGGTTGCCAGGCCGCGCCGCGATATCGGCATCATCTTCCAGGACGCGACATTGCTGCCGTGGAAGAGCACGCTGGAGAACGTGCTGTTCCCGATCCGCATCCTCAAGCTGCCGCTCGCCCACTATCGCGATCGCGCACACGAGCTTCTCAAGATGGTCGGTCTCACCGGCTTCGAGCACAAGAAGCCGGCCGAGCTGTCCGGCGGCATGCGCCAGCGCGTCGCGATCTGCCGTGCGCTGATCCACGATCCGGAAATCCTGCTGATGGACGAACCGTTCAGCGCGCTCGACGCCATCACGCGCGACCAGATGAACGTGGCGCTGTCGGAAATTCTGGAAACATACCGCAAGACCGTGATCTTCGTGACCCATTCGATCCGCGAGGCGGCCTTCCTTTCCGACCGCGTCGTGGTCATGGGCGGACGTCCTTCCACCATCATCCTCGATCTCAAAATGCCGTTCGGGCGTCCGCGCCGCTTCGAGATCGAGGAGACGCAGGAGTTCACGCAGATTTGCCGGCAGTTGCGCCTGACGATCGAGGCTGCTCACGGTCATGGGCAGACCCCCGCCGCGTCCGGCGCTGGCGTGATCGAGTGAGGCCGCTCATGGCTACCACCATCGGCACGGAAACCGGCGTCGCCCTGCCGAACGCCGACATAGGCACGGACAAAGGCAAGAGCCAGGCCGCCGCGGGGCTGCGCAGCATCGTTCTGCCGCTCGGCCTTGCTTTCCTGGTTCTGGCGGCGTGGCAGCTTTATGTGACGCTTTGGAGCGTTCCCGCAGTCATTCTGCCTTCGCCCATATCCGTCGCGAAATACATCGTCGCGCACTACGACATCCTGCTCACCCATGCGGTCCCGACGACGCTGGAATCGGCGGCGGGCTTCCTGCTGGCGCTCGTGCTCGGCGTCGTACTCGCTATCCTCATCACATATTCGGATACGGCGCGCGAGGCACTCTATCCAAATCTGATCTTCTTCCAGCTGATCCCGAAGATCGCGCTGGCGCCGCTGTTCATCATCTGGCTCGGCGTCGGCGCCCAGTCGCGCATCGCCTTCTCGGTCTTCATCGCCTTCTTTCCCGTGGTGATCGCAACGACGGCCGGTTTTCTCAGCGTGGACAGGGGTATGCTGCGGCTGTGCCGGTCGCTGACGGCGACCGAGTGGCAGGTGTTCACCAGCGTGCGCTTCCCGAGCGCCCTGCCGCACATCTTCAGCGGCATGAAGATTGCCGTCACGCTCGCCATTATCGGCGTCATCATCGGCGAGTTCATCACCGCCCAGGCGGGTCTTGGCTACCTGATCATCTTCGCCACCGCCCGCGCCGATACCGAGGTGTCGATGGCGGCGATCGTGGTGCTTTGCATCTGCGGCCTGCTGCTCTATGGGCTGGTGGCGCTCGCGGAATCGGTCGCGAACAGGTTCTATTCGGCAGACAGCCGGTGAGGCCGCGCGCCGCCATGACGCGAACAAACGGAGCAGTGACCCCGCCCGAGCCGGAATCCCTTTCGGCCGGCGTCGTTAATCGCCTGGAAGAAGAGATTCTCCGAGGCTTGCGGCGCCCGGGCGACAGGTTAGACGAGCGCCAGCTCGCCGAGCAGTTTGGCATGTCGCGCACACCGGTGCGTGAAGCGCTGCAACGCCTTGCCGCAACCGGCCTCGTCGTCGCGCGCGGCCGCCAGGGCCTGCAGGTCGCCCAGATGTCGCTGGCGGATCTGCTCGATGCCTTCAGTGTCGTTGCCGAACTTGAAGGGCTCGCCTCCGCCCAGGCCGCGCGCCGTATCCTGCCGGAGCAGAAGGCGCGGCTGCAGGCCGCCCATCGGGTCTGCGCCGAGACGGCCGCCGCCGAAGATGCCGACGCCTTCTATCGGGCCAATCTCGACTTTCATGAGACGATCGCGGCGGGGAGCCACAATCGCATCCTGCAGGACGAACTGCGCCGGTTGACGTTAAAGATCTCGCCCTATCGGCGCACGATCACCTATCAGCCGGGCCGGATGCATTCTTCGATCCCCGAGCACGAACGCGTCATGGAGGCGATCCTGCGTGGCGACGGCGCGCAGGCGGCGCAGATGATGCGCGCCCATGTCACGCTGCTCGGCGAGGGACTATCCGACCTGCTGCATTTCCTGCGGATGTCAGGCGACCACGGACTGCTCGCCGAACTCGCTTAACGAGAGAGCTGTCGAATCCACATTCAGGTGGCTCGACCCAGCATGCAATCCTCCTCGATCGCGGCGCCGGAGGGCAAGGATAAAGCTTACTTCCGACGAGAATCGCGCGGGCGCGCTGACCTCGCAGGTGCCGCTTGGGCACGGACATCAGTCTGCCGGCGCGAAGCAATGCCGCGGGGCGCGTCTCTCATATTTCATTGATCGGTCAACCGCGACGGCTCGCCGCCTGACCAATCGAATACGAGCCGGGCATTGGGACTGGCACAGGAAGCCGCGCGTGGCCGGAGTGGTTCTCAAGAAAACCGAAAAGGGGAAAGACATGGGCGGCAAGGCGAATCACGGCGTGAGTGAACTGTACAAAACGGTATCCAAGCTTGATCCGGGCATCGCCGGGAGACGGAAGCAACAGACCACTGACGACCCAAAGCACGAACTGACCGCAGCCGACATCGTGATGATCGTGGGTCCGCTACTGGACGGGCCTAAAATCATCATGGAAGATCAATTCAAGGCAATCGTCGAGCTGTTCCAGAAGCCGAGGGTCTCGCAACCCGCCTTGGCAAAGCTCAAAGAGTACGTGGACAAGATAGGATCGCGCAGGCGGTTTCAATCGCAGAAACTAGCTGGCGACGAACTGAAACCGGTCTACGCCGCTTTAGGTCAAGGCGTTACCGGAAGGATCATGTTCCAAAGTCCGATGTCGAATACTTCATACGCGCCCTTCGACGTTCTCCGTCGGTAGGCGCTGGATGCTGTGAAAATCTGAAGGCTATGCCTTAAGCGCGCTGGCCGATGGAGCCGTCGATGCCTTTAAAGAAAGAATTTTCTGATCTGCGCCTGTCGTTCGGGCCGCTGACGCTCTACCAGAAATTCGAGCAAGTATGCGTCCTGATGCTGACCGCGTTGATCGCCATCATCATTGTCCTCGCGCTGTGGAATCTGACGCTGAAACTCCTGCTCAGCATCTTGGAAACCAATTTCGATCCGACCGATTATGAGGTGTTCCAAACGGTGTTCGGCATGATCTTTACCGTCATCATTGCGCTCGAGTTCAAGCGCTCTTTGTTGGTGGTGGCCGAGCGGCGCGACAGCGTCGTGCAGGTACGCTCTGTCATCCTGATCGCGTTGCTGGCGGTGGTGCGCAAATTGATCATTCTCGATCTGTCGAGCACGGATGCTTTCCATCTGCTGGCGCTCGCCGCAGCCGTCCTTGCGCTGGGCGCGGTCTATTGGCTGGTGCGCGACCAGGGGCAGCCGCATGAAACCACCCCGCCAGGAGGCGGATGAAAGGCTACATTCGCAAAATAGCTGACGTTATCAAGCGCCGCGAATTACGAATGCACGGCCTAACGCGCAAACTCTCTCCGTACCTCGTCCCGGAACTGCAGCCCGTGGCCGGGCCGCTCCGGCGCCGTGATCATGCCGTTCGCGATCTGCGGCGGGTCGACCCAAAGGTCGTCGAGCAGTCCCATGTTCTCGCACCAGATGCCGTTCGGGATCGAGGCGAGCAGGTGCACGTTCAGTTCGGGAAACAGATGCGGCGC
>JBBWZU010000353.1:0-10678 GCA_039649225.1 Hyphomicrobiales bacterium
CCGCCGGGCGCTCCGCCTTGCGGTACGCGCGGCACCGAGCCGCGCGGCTCGTCGCGGCCGAAAATCGACTCGCGCATCGAATCGAGAAAACCGCGCGGCGGCTCCGGCTGTTGCGGTGTCCCGCTGGCGCGCTCGTATTCCTGGATGTGGGCATTGGCGGCTTTGAGCGCCTCGTCCTGCACCAGAACGGTCTGCACCAGCGAATAGGCGGCATTCGGCGCGCGGCGAAACCCCTCGCGGATCATCGCCTCGGCATCCGGATCGCGCGGGCCGTTCTCCAGCGATGCAAGGCGGTCAAACAGCTCGCCGATGAGCTGGCGTTCCTGCGGTGTCATGTCGTCCTCCTCGGCCCCCTTGGGGCGAAACCCCGTGTGGGGCGGGCCTGATATGGGGCGCCCTATAGGGCTGCGGAATGGCATCTTGATGAAATGTTGTCGCAGGCCATTCGGTTTCAGTTCAGCGTCAAATCGTGCGCTTTGAGGCCCTCGACAAAGCGGTCACTGCAAAAATAGGCATATTCCCGCTCGCGCAGCGTGGTCAGCGGGTCGAGCCGCTCCAGTTCGGCGTCGACGAAGCCCGGATGGCACATGATCAGGCCGCCTTCCGGCATGCCATCCAGAAAGGTCGGGAAAATCTGCGCGAAGTCCGCATTGGCCCGGTACGTGTAGGTCCCGGCAAAGGCCGGATTGGTGGGAATGCCGAAGCGGTTCGCACGGGCACGAAACTCCCGGCTAAGCCAGTCGATCAGCAGCCCCTTAGGATCGGTGAGCCGGCGGTGCAACGGCAAACTGCTGCCGCACTGGCGCACCCACACCTTGGGGCTCAGGCGGCGCGTCACATCGAGCACGGCGTGGCGCACCTGCGGAAACAGCTGCACATGCTGGTGGCCGTCGACATAGTCCGGCGGCCGGCCGAACGCCGCGGAGAATGCCGCGAACTGGGCTTCGACCTCGCGGGTGAGCGCGCTCATGTCGAGGCGCTGCTGCATGGCAAGACGCAGCGTCGCCCCAAGCGGAAGGAAAGCGCCCTCGACCGCGGGCATGTAGTCAGGGGTCTTTGGCCGCAGCGGCCCGGTCAGCGTGACATGCAGCCCGATCGCGGCGCGCGCTCCGGCACTGTTGAGCGCGTCCAGCATGGCGGCGCTTTGAGGCGCAAAACTCGGCGCCGCCACCATCACCGATGTTGCGTTGAGCCGGCCGCGCTTGATGAGATCGCGGATCGCCGCATCGACGCCGGGCGCGATGCCGTAATCGTCGGCGCACAGCCAGATGCGCCGCATCATTCGGCGGCCGCGCGCGGCGCATCCGCCGCGCCGTCCTTGGCGGATTTCACGCTATGCTCGGCGACGAAATAGACCGGGCGCGCCTTGATCTCGGACAGGATCTTGCCGATGTACTCGCCGAGCACACCGATCATCACAAGCTGCACGCCGCCGAGCACCATCAGGCCGACCACCACCGACGGATAGCCCGGCACCGCGACGCCGTAGAACAACACCTCGAACAGCATGCTGGCGCCGAACAACAGCGCGGTGAATGCCAGCACCACGCCGAGCAGGCTGGCAAGCCGCAAGGGCGCGACCGAAAACGACGTCAGCCCTTCGATCGAAAGACCGAGCAGCGAGCTCCAGCCGAACGTCGTTGTGCCGTGCGTGCGCTCCGCCGGCTCGTAGTCGACGCGCAACTGCCGAAAGCCGATCCAGCTTGCCAGCCCCTTGAAGAAGCGGTTGCGCTCGGGCAAGCGGCGCAGCGCATCGGCGGCGCGCGGCGAAAGCAGACGGAAGTCGCCGGCATCCTCGGGAATCTTGTGGCGCGAACCGTAGTTGAGCAGTGTGTAGAACATGCGGCTGGCGAGCCGGCGCGGCGCGGATTCGTTCTCGCGATGCGCTTTGGCCGTATAGACGACGTCATAGCCGTCATCGAGCCAATGGCCGACCAGGGTCCGGATCAGCGCGGGCGGATGCTGCCCATCGCCGTCCATGAACAGCACCGCGCCAAGACGCGCATGATCGAGTCCGGCGGCAAGCGCCGCCTCCTTGCCGAAATTGCGCGACAGCGCCACGACCTGCACGTCGAGCGCATCCGCCGGCAGGCCGCGCGCGATCTCGAGCGAATTGTCGCGGCTGCCGTCGTCCACATAGACCACCTCGACCGCAAGGGCGCGCGCGCCGCGAAGGTCGCGCGCCGCGGCGGCGAGCTGCTCGTGCAGCGAGGTCAGCCCGCGCGCCTCGTTGTAGAGCGGAATGACGATGGACAGTCCGGGTTTCATGCGCAGCCTTATAGCCGATTGGTCCGCCGATTTGAAATTGTGGCAGCGAACGGCGGTTCCGGCGCAGGACACGATGACGCATTCCGTGTCGCGCGGGCGCATCGGCCGTGCTAAGCGGGCCGCATGAGTCTTCCCGTGCCCCTCGAAAACCTGCGCCTGCGCGTCGTCGCCAGCTGGCGGCAGGGCGCCGTTTCGCTCAAGGCGCTGTCCTTCGCACTGGTCGGGCTGATCAATACCGCCGTCGATGCGACGCTGTTCTTCCTGCTGCTCGGCTTTGTGACCTCATCGCTGGTCGTGGCGAATGTCGGCGCCTGGTTCATTGCGGTCACCGGCTCCTATGTGATGAATTCGCTCACGACCTTTTCGACCGAGACCGGCGGCCGGCTGCGGCTGAAGGATTATTTGGGCTTCGTGGCTTCCGGCATCGTCGCGGTCATCGCCACGACCGCCACGGTCGTGTTCGCCGCCAAGCTGATGCCGGTCTGGGCCGCCAAGGCGATCGCGATCGGGGTGAGCTTCGTGGTGAACTTCACCATCACGCACTTCGTGGTATTCCGGCCGAAAGGCGAACGGGCGGACGTCCACTGAGCGTAGCGCCTACCCGGCCAGCCCCGCTTCAAGCTTGGCGTAAAGCGGGTTCTCGCGCGTGAACACGTAATCAATGTCCGCCACCGTCACGCTCTCGGCGCCCTTGTCGCGCAGGAAGCCGGCAAGCGCATGCACATGGGCCGGCGGGCAATGCAGCGTGATCATGCCGGACGAGGTCGGGCCGCCGAACGGCGTCGCGGCACCGAACTGCGTCCTGGCCTCGGCGAGCGCTGCGTCGTCGATGCCGGGCGCGCGCGTGCGCACCTCGCGGAACTGGCGGGCGCGGCCTTGCGCCGCGATGCGATCCAGAATGAGCCGCGCGGTCTCGCGCTCCTCCGCGCCCCATTCGGCGCCGCGGGCCGCGATCAGATTGGCTTCCGAGCGCAGCATCACGCCGTCGTCGAGCACTTTCAGCCCGTTCGCCGCGAGTGTCGCGCCGGTGGTGGTGATATCGACGATCATCTCGGCGGTTCCGGCGGCGGGCGCGCCTTCGGTGGCGCCGAGACTCTCGACGATGCGGTAGTCGATGATGCCGTTGGTGGAGAAATAGTTGCGCGTCAGATTTACGTATTTGGTGGCAACGCGCATCTTGCGGTCATGGGCAACGCGGAACGCGGTCGCCACATCGTCAAGGTCGGCCATGGTGCGGACATCGATCCAGGCCTGCGGCACCGCGACGACGACATTCGCCTCGCCGAAGCCGAGCTTGTCGATCAGCACCACGCGCGTCTCGGCGTCGGTGAATGCCTCGCGGATCTGGTCCTCGCCGGTGACGCCGAAATGCACCGCGCCCAGGCCCAATTGGGTCGTGATGTCGGAGGCCGACAAATAAGCCACCTCGACGCCGGGAAGCCCGACGATCGCGCCGCGATATTCGCGCGCACCGCGCGGCTTGGCGAGCTTCAGCCCGGCGCGCGCGAAGAACGCCTCGGCATTTTCCTGCAGGCGGCCCTTCGACGGGACGGCGAGAATGAAAGGCGCGCTCATGTGCGGCCTCCGGTCTCGTTCAGCCGCTCGATCCATACCGAGAAGCCGACGGCCGGGATCGGCTCCGGCGCGCCAAGACGAGTGAGCAGGCCATCATAGCGTCCGCCCGCAACAAGCTGGCGCTCGACGTGGAACTCCGGATCATGCAGCTCGAACACAAAGCCGGTGTAGTAGTCGAGCCCGCGCCCGAACGCGGTCGAAAAGCGGATGCGCGAGACCTCGACGCCTTGCGCTGCGAGAAAGCCGGTGCGGCTCTCGAACAGATCGAGCGCGGCACCGATATCAAGATCGGCTTCGGCGCCAAGCGTGCGTAGCGCGTCGGCAGCCTCGTCCGGATCGCCGTTGATGGCGAGAAACTGCTCGATCAGCGCACGCGTCGTGCGCGGCAGGCCGGAGCTTGCGCCGAGCGCAGCCTGCTCGAGAAAGCGGTCCGCGATCTCGCCGACCGAGCGCCCGCCGACCGCGTTGATGCCGGCGATCGAGAGCAAATCCGTGACCAGCGCATGCGCGGCCTTCGGGTCGGAGCCGGCCATCGCGGCGAGCACGCCCTGATATTCCGGCCGCTCGACAGCGGCCGCGCTCACCAGACGATCGAGATCGTCGGCGAGGCTTCCGGCGCGGTTGAAGTCCTTCACCAGCCGGCGCTTCCAGGCGGGGCTGAGATCGAGCGCGGCGATCAGCGCGCCGAACAGCCCGACATCGCCCATGCGCACTTCCGGCGCCGAAATCCCATAGTGTGCGGTCGCCTCGAGACCGAGCGAGAGCATCTCGGCATCGGCCGCGGCCGTGTCGCGCCGCGCGAAGGATTCGATGCCGGCCTGCACGAACTCGGCCGGCGCATCGCCGCGATGACGAAAGACGGGACCGAGATAGCAGTAGCCGACGGCCTCCCCGGCGCGCGGCGAGGCGAGATAGGCGCGCGAAACCGGAATGGTGAGATCGGGCCTGAGGCACAGCTCGTGCCCGTCCGGATCGGTGGTCAGGAACATGCGGCGGCGAATGTCCTCGCCCGACAGATCCAGGAACGGCTCGGCCGGCTGCAGGATCGCTGGCGCAACGCGCGGATAACCCGCGCGCTCGTAATGCGCGATCAGCGCCTCGGCCCGCGGGTCGGGCGTGGTCATGGCCGTGTTGTCAGTCATGTCGGGTCGCGGCCGCCAGGCTCGATGTTCAACTCGCGCAGGCCTTTAGCACGCCACCGTTAAGGTTTCGATCGCGATCCGGGGACGGGCTTAACGGCAAGCCTCGTCATTGTGACGGAGCACAGGCCCGCGCCGCTCGAATGACCCTTGGGCGAGCGACGTGTTACAATATAACAATCTAGGATGAGGTGCGATGTTACTTCGCCTCCGCCCGCACCGTCACGTCGATCTCCATCCCGACAAACTTCCCCGCACCGGAAAAGCTGCCGCCGATCGGCACTGCCTGCGCGGGATCGCGGGTCACGGCAACGCGAATGAGGTTTTCCCCCGCGATCAGCCCATTGGTCGGATCGAACTCGACCCAGCCGGCGCCCGGCAGATAGACCTCGGCCCAGGCGTGGGTCGCGCCGGCGCCCTGCATCGCATCGCCACCGTCGAGCGCCGGATCGTACAGATAGCCCGAGACAAACCGCGCGCCGAAACCAAGCGCGCGCGCCGCTTCGATGAACAGCAACGCATAGTCGCGGCAGGTGCCGCTCTTCGTCTCGAGCGTCTCGACCGGCGCCTGCGTCCCCTCCTCCTCGCGCGCGCGATAGTCGAACGACCCGCGGATCGCGGCGTTCATGGTGGCGAGCAGGTTGAAGGTGTTGGCCGGCGTTTCGAGGATGAATTGCTTCGCCCACAGATCGACCAGACCGCGCGGATCCGGATAGTGGCGCTCGCGCAAGCGCCCCAAATCGGAGCGATCGTCCGCCGAGTGCATGAACGGATAATTCTCGGCTTCCGCCGCGATCGGAAAGTCGAGCCGTGCCAGCGCATAGCGCTCGATGGCCAGCGTCGAAACAATGGAGAGCTCCGCGGCCGGCTCCTCGAAATCGACCAGCGCGACCGAATTGCCGAACACATCGTGCAGCCAGCGCAGCTTGCCCGGCGGCGAGAGCGCAAGCTCCGCGCCGACAAGGCGCAGATCATGGCTGTCGCGCGGCCTCAACATCAGCCGGTGCTGGCCGAATGTCACCGGCGCATCATAGTGATAGGTGGTGGCGTGGCGGACGGTCAAAAGCTTCATATGGCAATCATCGTGTCAAATCGCGGCAGGCCTACGACGGGACGGCATCGCCATCGTTCCGCCCTGAGTCTTACATAGGCAGCGCATCGCACAAAATATGAGGAAGGCCCAGATGCGGCTGCTGATTGTCCCGATTTTTGCCCTGACGGCGGCGACGCCCGCACTCGCGATCGACATGCCGGCGCGCAAGCCCGGCCTGTGGGAGCTGAAAATGACGATGGAGGGCCGCAAGCTCCCGCCACAGACCTTTCAGCACTGTATCGACGCGGCGACCGACAAGGAGATGAATACGATCGGCGCCAACAAGAGCGCCGAGCGGTGCTCGAAGCAGGACGTGCAGCGCTCGGGAAGCACCATCACGGTCGACTCCGTCTGCGCCGTCGGACAGGGCACCTCGACCTCGCATGCCGTTGTCACCGGCAGCTTCGACTCCGCCTACACCGTCAAGGTGACGTCCAAGCGCGAGGGTGGTCCGTCGATCCCGAACATTCCGGCCGAGACCAACATGACTATCGAGGCGACCTGGCTCGGCCCCTGCAAGGCCGACCAGAAGCCCGGTGACATGGTGATGGCCAACGGCATGAAGATGAACATCCGCGACATGCCAGGCGGAATGCCGAAGCGCTGACGCAAGGACATCCGCACATGTCATCTAAAATTTGAAGGGTTGACAGAAACGATTTTTCATTCGCGTGCGGTATCGTTTTGACGAACGAGCGAACATCAAGACGAGCCGCCATGCACCAGCCCCATTTCATCGAGGAAATCGAAGCCGCGCTCGCCTCGGGCGACGCAAAGCAGCGCCAGGTCACGCTCAAGCGCATCGCCGATTATTTCGTCGCCGGATCGCGCAGCTATTCTGGCGAGCAGATCGAACTGTTCGACGATGTCTTCCTCAAGCTCGCCGCCGACATCGAGGTCAAAGCCCTGGCCAAATTGTCGCACCGCCTCGCGCCGCTGCCGGACGCGCCGCCGCGCATGATGCGCTCGCTCGCCTTCAACGACGCCATCGATGTCGCGGCTCCGGTGCTCGCACTGTCGCCGCAGCTATCGGTCAGCGACCTTGTCGCCAACGCCGAGTCCAAGAGCCAGGCACATCTGCTCGCGATCGCGCAGCGCGCCGATCTCGATGAAGCCGTCACCGACGTGCTGGTCGATCGCGGCGACCGCCGCGTCGTGCGCTCGGTCGCCGGAAACGATGGCGCGCGTTTTTCGGATATCGGTTTCGGCAAGCTGGTGCAGCGCGCGCGCGGCGACGATACGCTGGCGCGCAATCTTGGAACCCGCCGCGACATCCCGCGTCATCATTTCCTGAAATTGGTGGCGAGCGCGTCCGCGACGGTGCGCGAACGCCTGATGGCCGCGATGCCGCAGGCCGGCGCGCTGATCCAGGACGCGATTGCCGACATCGCCGATGAGATCAGCCGCGACAGCCGCGAGGCCTCGAGCGAGCACGCCAAGGTCAAGAAGCACGCCAAGCTCTGCTACAGCATGCGCAAGTTCACCGAAGCCAATATCCATGCGCCGGCACGCGCTCAGGATTTCGAGAAGACCACCGTCGCGCTCGCGCTCTATGGCCATTATCCGGTCGATCTGGTCGAGCGGGCGCTGATCGACGAAGGCTCCGACATGGTGCTGATCCTCGCCAAGGCGGCAAACCTCTCGCGCGGCACCGTGAAGGCGCTGCTGGTGATGCATGCGGGCGGCCGCGGCCTGTCCGAACCGGATCTCGAGCATGCGCTCGCCAGCTTCGATCGGCTCAAGGCCAAGACCGCCAAGCGGGTGCTGGATTTCTACGAGAAGCGGCGAAAAGCAGCCGGCAAGGCGACGAAAGCCGTGCAGGTGGCGGTTGCGGCCGAAGCCAAGGTGGAGTTGGCCGAAGCAGTGTGACCGTCTTTCCCTCGCCCCGCTTGCGGGGAGAGGTGGAGCGTGCCGCACGCTTGGCGAAATCTACTCCTACGTCACGCTATGCCGCGCGAGCACCTTGCGGACGGCATCGACGAGTTGATCCTCCGGCACCGCGAACTGCGCCTCGGCCTGCTTCTTCAAATATTCCTCGCGGTCTTTGATCGACGTGATCGTGGCGCCGAGGATCAGGTCCTTGATCTGGATTTCGCCTTTGGCCTTCTCGTCGCCGCCCTGGATCACGGCGCATGGGCTCCCACGCCTGTCGGCATATTTCATCTGCGCGCCGAACTTGCCGGAACCGAGATAGAGTTCGGCGCGGATATTCTCCTTGCGCAGTGCCGCGACCATTTTCTGATAATCCGCAATGCGATCCTGATCGAAGACAGTCACGATGACGGGACCGGGCTCAGGCTGCGTGTCGACTTTCTTCAAATGCTGCAGCGCCGCCATCAGGCGCGACACGCCGATGGAGATGCCGGTCGCCGGAATATTCTCGTTGCGAAAGCGCCCGACCAGGCCGTCATAGCGTCCGCCGCCCGCAACCGAACCAAAGCGCACGGGTTTGCCGTCCTCGCCCTCGATCGGAAAGGTCAATTCAACTTCGAAGACAGGGCCAGTGTAGTATTCGAGACCGCGGACGACGGAGGGATCAATGCGGACGCGCGTGTCGTCATAACCCGATGCCGCGACGAGCGCCGCAATTGCATTGAGCTCGTCCGTACCGGACTGATGCGTGTCGTTCAGCCCCTGCTTCGACGTGCCATCACGCTTCAACTGAGCGAGCAGTTTCCGCGCGTTTTCGTCAGAAAGGCCTGCGCCCTTGGTGAAGTCGCCGGACTGATCCTTGCGACCCTTCGTTAATAGAAGCAGCACCTCTTCTTCGCTGAATTTGTCGAGCTTGTCGATCGCACGCAATACCGTCAGACGCGTCGGGACGTGTTGCTCACCGCCAATCCCGATCGCTTCCATCACGCCATCAAGCACCTTGCGATTGTTGACCTTGACGATGTAGCTACCGCGCGGAATCCCAAGTTCCTCCATCGTGTCGGCGATCATCATGCAGACTTCGGCGTCGGCCGCCATGCTTGCTGAGCCGACCGTATCGGCATCGAACTGCATGAACTGGCGGAAGCGCCCCGGCCCCGGCTTCTCGTTGCGATAGACATAGCCGGCGCGATAGCTGCGATACGGCTTGGGCAGCGCGTCGAAATTTTCCGCGACGTAACGCGCGAGCGGCGCGGTCAGATCGTAACGCAGCGAGATCCACTGCTCGTCATCGTCCTGAAACGAGAACACGCCCTCGTTCGGCCGGTCGAGATCGGGGAGAAACTTCCCCAACGCGTCGGTGTATTCCATCGCCGGCGTCTCGACCGGGTCGAAGCCGTAGCGCTCGTAGACCTTGCGGATCGTCTCCAGCATGCGCCGCGTTGCGGCGATCTCGGCCGGCCCGCGGTCGGCAAGGCCGCGCGGCAGGCGCGCCTTGAGCTTGTTTTGTTTGTCGTTTGACACCGGAAGGGCTCCGCGAGAGGCAAATTGGATCGAACAAGGTTGAACTAGACCACCCCCTAGGCACCGGCAAGGCGGCCCACGTTGCCCGCCGCACAACCGGCCAAAGGTATCGGATTCCGCTTCGGAGGCCCGTCGCCAATTTCACAGCATTTTTACGTAATACTACCGATGCGACGTGTACGCGCACATGGCCTCAACCAAAAATTAAATGTTCCTTTACGTGAACCTCACATCCTCGCGAGCCGGCGAATTGCCGCCACAGCTCGGGAGAATTCCATGCAATTCACGCCTCGCGGCAGCCTCGCCGCAGCCATCGCGCTCGGCGCCGCGGTCCTTGCCGGTCCGGCCTTTTGCGTTCAAGCCTTGGCGGAGGACGGCGTCTCGGCCGACACGATCGTATTCGGTCAGGCTGCTGTGCTTGAAGGCCCTGCCTCGGCGCTCGGTATCGGCATGCGCGCCGGCCTGCAGGCCGCGTTCGATGAGGTCAATGCCAAGGGCGGCGTGCACGGCCGCAAGCTCAAGCTCATCAGCGAGAATGACGGCTACGAGCCGGACCGCGCCATCGCGGCGACCAAGAAGCTGATCGAGGACAACAAAGTGTTCGCGCTGATCGGCGCGGTCGGCACGCCGACCTCGGCGGCCGCGCAGCCGATCGCCACCGCCGCCAAGGTGCCGTTCATGGGCGCGTTTACCGGCGCGGGCTTCCTGCGCAATCCGAAGCTCGACAATGTCATCAACATCCGCGCCAGCTACGGCGCCGAGACTGAGGCGTGGGTGCGCCATCTCACCGAGGACCTGAAAGTCTCCAAGATCGCGATCTTCTATCAGGATGACGCGTTCGGCCGCGCCGGACTCGACGGCGTCAAGGCCGCGATGAAGAAGCGCAGCATGGAACTCGTCGCCGAGGCGACCTATGAGCGCAACACCGTGGCGGTGAAGTCCGCTTTGCTCGCGCTCAAGCGCGCCGAACCGGAAGCCGTCGTCATCGTCGGCGCCTACAAGCCGGTGGCCGAGTTCATCAAGCTGTCGCGTAAGGTCAATTTCAACCCGACTTTCGTGAACATCTCCTTCGTCGGCGCAAGCGCGCTCGCCAAGGAGCTCGGCTCCGAGGGCAAGGACGTGATCGTCAGCCAGGTCGTGCCGTTTCCGTGGGACGCTTCGCTGCAGGTCGTCGCCGACTATCAGGCCGCCATCAAGCCGGCCGGCG
>JBBWZU010000367.1:0-3150 GCA_039649225.1 Hyphomicrobiales bacterium
TGATTCCCCGCAGGCTGCGCAAGGTGGTGGCGGTTGTCGCTGGGGCTTTGGCCGCGGGCGTGCCGGTGGCGTTGATCCATCAAGGCGTCGACGCCTACATCGAACGCCAAAGCGCCGAAGAAGTTCGCCTCGCGGCGCAGCGCGCCATCGCGCAGGCCGAATGGCGCATCGGTCAGGCCATCGAAGCGCTCACCACGGTCGGCCAGGCAGGGCTCAAGACCTGTGCCGACGTCGACCCGCAGGCGCTGCGTCAGGCGGTGCTGACCACCACGCCGATCAAGGAGATCGTCGCCATCGACGACTCCGGCGCCGAACACTGCGCGCCCACCGGCGCAGCAGTGCAGCCGAGCATGCTGTCGCGCGAGCTGCGTACGGCCGACGATCGCGTCTATCTCGGCGTGGTGCGCTCGGGTGACCTTCGAGGCCGGGCGCTGCGCGTCACCTGGCAACGCGCCGGCGATGCGCTGCGGCTGGCCTCGACCATTCCGTCCGACGTGTTCCTCATCGATGGCGCGCTTGGCAATAGCGCCGGCGTGCCGGTGGTGCGCATCATCTTCGGGGAGGGGACGCTGATCGCCGCGCCCGCCAATGCGCTCGAGGGGACGGCGGAAGACGGCGACACCATCCACGCCCACAATCAGTCGCAGCGCTATCCGCTGCTCGCGACCGCCGCGGTGTCGCGCGCCGCGGTGTTTTCCGCCCACAATGATTTGCGCACGGTGAGCGCAATCGGCGCCGCGGTGCTGGCGATGCTGACCATTGCGCTCGCGCTGCAACTGTCGTCGCGCGCGCGCGCCAATCCGGTTGCCGCGCTCGAACGCGCGCTCGAGGCGGGCGAGTTCGTGCCGTATTACCAGCCTCTGGTCGATCTGCGCACCGGCGCGATCATCGGCGCGGAAGTACTGATGCGCTGGCGCAAGGCCGACGGCACGGTCGTTCCGCCCGCCGCCTTCATTCCGCTGGCCGAATCATCGGGGCTGATCCTCGACATGACCCGCGCGCTGATGATCGCGGTGCGCGACGAGTTTTCCGCCGCGCTCGGCCGCCGTCCGGGCATGAAGATCGCGTTCAATCTCACGGCGCGCCATTTCGACGACGAAAAGATCGTCGCGGACGTCCGCGACATCTTCGCGGCATCGCCGATCCGCATGGCGCAGGTCGTGCTCGAGCTCACCGAGCGCCAGCCGCTCGAGGATCTGCTGGCCGCGCGGCGCGTGATCGCGGGCCTGCAGGATCTCGGCTGCAAGGTCGCGATCGACGATGTCGGGACCGGGCACGGCGGCCTCTCCTACATGCTCAAGCTCGCCGTGAACTACATCAAGATCGACAAGCTGTTCGTCGATGCCATCGGCACCGAGCGCTATTCGGCCACCATCATCGAGACGCTGGTCGACCTTGGGCGCAACATGCGCATCGAGGTTGTCGCCGAAGGCGTCGAGACCTTCGAGCAGGTCAAATTCCTGCGCGAGCGCGGGGTCTACCTCTGCCAGGGCTATGTCTTCGCGCCGCCGCTGGCCGGGCCGCTGTTTCGCCAGCTGCTCGAAGCCGCGCAACCGCTCGGCAGCGCGGGAGCGGCACATGATGCCACGATGCCGCAGGTGGATGCCTTCATGGCGGCGCGGGACCGCGTTACCGCAGCGTAATTAACGAGTTCCTAACCACGTTCGGCCGACACCTATGAGAAGGCCAGGTGTGGCGTTCAGAAGTCCCGACGGCCTGGCCGGGTGAGCAGGGAAGAGACCGTGGTCTCGCCGAAGCTTTGGAAGCCTTTAGCGATTGCGAGCGGGGTGGCCCTGGCGGCAGTCCCGGCGGCGGCCGTGCATGTCTGGCTCGGCGGCTACCTCGAGCAGCGCAGCATGAGCGAGCTCGAGATCACCGCCAAACGCGTCGTCCGGCTGACGGAATCGCGGCTCGGAGACGTGATCGAAGGGCTCGACGCGCTGGCGGCGCGCGGCGTCACGTCGTGCGCGGGCGGCGATCGCGCCGCGATGCACGACATCAACTTTCGCGTGGTCCCGATCAAGGAGATTTCCATCGTCGGGGCCGACAGCACGACGGTGTGCACCAGTCTCGATGTCATGCTCGGCCGCCGGGCCGTGTTCTCGGCGCCGATCGAGAACAAGCGAGCGGACATCGTGGTCGAGATCGTTCGGCTGAACGACAAGGAGAACCTGGTTCGCGTCCGGCGCGCGTCGGTGTGGGGCACCTGGCTTGCCGCGCTGGTTCCGGTCGAGATGCTGGTGCCGCGCACCTCCTCGAGCGGCGGGCCGCTGGTCGTCAACGCGACGCTTGCAAGCGCCGACGGCACGGTGATCGGGGAGCGCGCCGCCGATCAGGCTCAGGCCGAGGACGATAGTGGCGGTCCGCTGTTGACCACGCAGCTGAAATCGGAGCGTTTCGGCCTCGTCGTGACGGCCTCGATGCCGCGGGCGCGCGCGCTCGCCTCGGGCGGCGACCTGGCGCTGATCGCGGCGCTCGGCACCGGCCTTGGCACTGCGCTGATCCTCACGCTGCTCGCGTTCGGCCCGTGGCGGGTGCGGGAGGATCCGGTGAGCGAGCTGCAGCATGCGATCCGCAATGACGAGCTGGTGCCCTATTATCAGCCGATCGTCGATCTGGCGACCGCCCGCATCGTCAGCGCCGAGGTCCTGGTCCGCTGGCGCAAGCCGGACGGAACGCTGGTGCCGCCGGTGCAGTTCATTCCGCTTGCGGAAAACAGCGGCCTGATCGTCGAGCTCACGCGCGCGCTGATGCGCCGCGTCTGCGCCGAGGCGGGGGCGGCGATCGGCGCGCGGCCGAATTTCCGCGTCGGCTTCAACCTGTCGGCGCACCATTTCGTCGACGAGACGATCGTCGAGGACGTGCGCACGATCTTCGGCGCCTCGCCGATCGCCGTGAGCCAGGTTCTGTTCGAGGTGACCGAGCGCCAGCCGCTCGACAATCTGACGATGGCGCGGCGCGTGATCGCGGCGCTGCAGGGGCTTGGCGCCAGCGTCGGTCTCGACGACGTCGGCACCGGCCACAGCGGGCTCTCCTATATGCTCAAGCTCGGCGTCGATTTCATCAAGATCGACAAGATGTTCGTCGATGCCATCGGCACCGAGCGCTATTCCACCACGATCATCGAAACGCTGGTCACGCTCGCGCGCG
>JBBWZU010000230.1:0-3836 GCA_039649225.1 Hyphomicrobiales bacterium
TTGATGCGCTGCACGGTGGTGACGCCCGAGAGCGCGCCGCTGCCGCGGCTCGCCACGACCTCGAGCTTGAGCCAGGGAATGTCCTTTGGCGTCGTGCCCGGCGCATTGCCGGCGGCCTTGCCGACGACCGCGCTGCCGTCGGCGTTCTCCCAGTTCGGCCCCGCATAATGGCGCCCGACCGTCTTGCCGTCGGCAAGCAGTGTCGCGATCGGCTCGCGGAAGGCCCAGGCGAGCTTGCCGTCGGTGCCGGCCTTGCACTCGTAGACCTGCGCCCCCTCGGCGTGCCAGGTCGCGACGACCGTTTCACCCGGCGCCGCGATCGCGGCCGGCAAGGTTTGCGCGTGGGCCGGGGCCAGCGAGACGAGGAATACGCCGGCAATCGCGGCGGTGCCGCAAACACGAAGATTCATTGCAGACCTCTGCAGGGTTCAATCGTCAACCAAATAGGTCGGCGACTTTCAACGCGATACCCGGAGGATCGAGCTGTAAGTCTCCGTCACTTGCCGTGTTCGCTGTCGTGCCTCCGCTCGCCATCCGCCGATGATGGGTGACCGCGTGAGCATCTGGATCGATCACCAGATAGTGCATGACGCTCGGCAGCTTGAAATAGCCGATCAGCTTGGCGCTGGTGTCGGTGTGCGCGGTCGTCGGTGACAGCACTTCCACGATAACAACCGGGTTGGGCACGGTCAGCGAGCCGCGCTCCAATCGCTCGCCGCAGTAGACCAAAGCATCGGGTTCGTAGGCCGTATGATCATCTACGCGCACCGTCAATCCATCGCCCAGGGCGTGGCAGGCGACTTTCGCGCGCGAAATGGCGATCTTCAGAGCCAGGGCCGTGGCAAACTTGATTTCGACGTGCTCAACCCGCTCTGGCGTCATGGCGACGATCCGACCGTTGATGAGTTCGGTGCGCCGACGCTCGCTCTGGGAGAGACCCCAGGCAAGGTAATCGTCCACGGTCATGGCACGTGAGAGCGCGATGTTCATGGCTTTCAGTATAGCAGGCGGGCTTTCCGCTTGCCACACTAGGAAAGGCGGCTGTCGCGCAGCGCGCGCGTCATGCGGGTCGAATCGCCCGAGGTCGAAAGCCAGATCACCGCGTCGGTCGCGACCGTGATGAGGCGATGCAGCACGCGGGCCCCGGCGCCGGGCGTTTCGATGTGGTCCTCGGCATGCCGGAGATGTGCCAATTCCTCTTCGCGGATCGAAAGGATGATCGCGGTCAGCGCGGGGTCGCGGTCCTCGAGAAAATGAAGCTGATCGTCGAGATGGCGATGCACGGCAGCCTCGACCGCCGCGGTGCAAATCCAGATCGCCTGTCGGCCCATCACGGCGGTCAGAAGGCCGAGCCACCAGCCGCCCCAGCTCCAGAACGACATGACGCGGCAGGGCCGTGCGTTCCGCTCGGGCATCGCGGCGAGAAGCTTCGCGCAATGCACCTTCTCGTGCCCCAGCATCGTCGTGAGTGCGGGCACGATCTCCGAAAAGAGCTTTGACGCAACGATGATCTGCGCCGAATAGATGCGGATAGCGCCGAATTCGCCCGCATGATTGACTCGCACGATGCGCGCGACGGTCAATGCCTCACCCGGCGAAAGTTGCTTGCGTGCCTGCAAAATCATCCCGCCACCGAAAGCTTGATGTTCGCGATGCTACGCGTGGCGACGTTTGAAGTCCAAAACGACAAACGGCGCGACTTGGCATCGCGCCGTCCGTCCCGGATCGAATGCAGCGGCGGTCTATGCGGCCATCGCGGCGGTCAGGTTCGACGAGATCTTGTCGAGGAACGCGGTGGTCGAGAGCCATTTCTGCTCGGGGCCGACCAGGAGCGCCAGGTCCTTGGTCATGAAGCCGGACTCGACGGTGTCGATGCAGACCTTCTCGAGCGTGCTCGAGAACGCGGCGAGGTCGGCGTTGTTGTCGAGCTTGGCGCGGTGCGCGAGGCCGCGGGCCCAAGCAAAGATCGAGGCCATCGAGTTGGTCGAGGTCTCCTTGCCCTTCTGGTGCTCGCGATAGTGGCGAGTCACGGTGCCGTGCGCGGCT
The DNA here is from genome assembly GCA_039649225.1 of Hyphomicrobiales bacterium. GTDB lineage: Bacteria > Pseudomonadota > Alphaproteobacteria > Rhizobiales > Xanthobacteraceae > PALSA-894. The sequence goes on from JBBWZU010000230.1 coordinate 2,047, forward strand.
TCCGCCTCTACTACTTTGCCGTCCGGCGTCATCAGCACGGAGGTCATCAGGCCGAGCGAGCCGAAGCCCTGCGCCACGGTGTCGGACTGCACGTCGCCGTCGTAGTTCTTGCAGGCCCACACGTAGCCGCCCGACCACTTGAGCGCCGAGGCGACCATGTCGTCAATGAGGCGGTGCTCGTAGGTCAGCTTCTTGGCCGCGAACTTGTCCTTGAACTCCTTGTCGAAGACCTCCAGGAACAGCTCCATGAAGCGGCCGTCGTACTGCTTCAGGATGGTGTTCTTGGTGGAGAGGTAGAGCGGGTAGCCGCGGCCGAGCGCGTAGTTCATCGAGGCCCGGGCGAAATCGCGGATCGAGCCGTCGAGGTTGTACATCGCCATGGTGACGCCGCTCTCGGGCGCCTTGAACACTTCCTTCTCGATCACCTTGCCGTCGTTGCCGACGAACTTGATCGAGATCGTGCCGGCGGTGGGAAACTTGAAATCGGTCGCGCGATACTGGTCGCCGTAGGCATGGCGGCCGATGACGATCGGCTGCGTCCAGCCTGGCACGAGGCGCGGCACGTTCCGGCAGATGATCGGCTCGCGGAAAATGGTACCGCCGAGGATGTTGCGAATGGTGCCGTTGGGCGAACGCCACATCTCCTTGAGGTCGAATTCCTTCACGCGGCCTTCGTCCGGCGTGATGGTGGCGCACTTCACGGCGACGCCGACTTCGCGCGTCTTGTTCGCTGCGTCGATGGTGATCTGGTCGTTGGTCTCGTCCCGCTTCTGAACGCTGAGATCGTAATAGAGAAGATCGATATCGAGGTAAGGGTGGATCAGCTTGTCTTTGATCAACTGCCAAATGATGCGGGTCATTTCATCGCCGTCCATTTCGACGACGGGATTCTTCACCTTGATCTTCGCCATTTAACGGGCCACCTTTTCAGAGCGGGCATCGGCAACGGTCGTCGGATTGACGAAAAATTCGGCGCGCGCGCATCGAAGACGCCGCAGCCGTTGGCGGGCTCTATAGCCGGGCTCTATAGCATTGACTTTCTTGCCGTGAAAGAAGCCTCGCCGCCCGGACTGAGGAGCCGCTCGATGAGTTCGCCATCGAGCGAGTCATGGCCTCGGAGACGTCCGGACTCCGCGTCAGAGTGCGGCGAGCGCGGTGTTCAGCGTGGCGCTCGGCCGCATCGCAGCCGACGTTTTGGCGGAATCGGGCAGGTAATAACCGCCGATGTCGACCGGCTTGCCTTGCGCGCCGATCAGCTCGCCATTGATCTTGGCCTCGTTCTTGGCGAGCGTTTCAGCCAGCGGCTTGAAGCGGGCTTGCAGCTCCGTGTCCTTGGTCTGCGCGGCCAGCGCCTGCGCCCAGTAGAGGGCGAGGTAGAAATGGCTGCCGCGATTGTCGATTTCGCCGACCTTACGCGCAGGATTGCGGTTGAACGCGAGGAACTTGCCGATGGCCGTGTCGAGCGTCTCGGCGAGAACCTGCGCCTTGGCGTTCTTGTAGGTCTGCGCCAGGTGTTCGAGCGACGCGCCGAGGGCGAGGAACTCGCCGAGCGAATCCCAGCGCAGATAACCCTCTTGCTGGAACTGCTCCACGTGCTTGGGCGCCGAGCCGCCTGCACCGGTCTCGAAAAGGCCGCCGCCCGCCAAAAGCGGAACGATCGACAGCATCTTGGACGAGGTGCCGAGCTCCATGATCGGAAATAGGTCGGTCAAATAGTCGCGCAGCACGTTGCCGGTGACGGAGATCGTGTCCTGCCCCTTGCGGATGCGTTCGAGCGAAAACTTCATCGC
>JBBWZU010000420.1:0-5804 GCA_039649225.1 Hyphomicrobiales bacterium
TGCGCGCCGGCCGCGTCGAACAGATCGCAACGCCGCGCGCGATTTACGAACAGCCCGAAACGCCCTTCGTCGCAAGCTTCGTCGGCACCACCAATCTGCTCAATGGCGCGATCAAGAGCCAAAACGGCGACGAGGCCGAGATCGCGTTCGCCGGCACCACGATGCGAACGAAGAGCGCGCGCGGCAACGTCGGCGATGCGGTCGTGGTATCGCTGCGGCCCGAAACACTGCGTCTGCTTGGCGCCGGCGAAGCTGCGCCGGCCGGATGGGCAACGCTCGACGGCAGGCTCGGCGAGATCGAATATCTTGGCCCGGTGACGCGCTTTGCCGTCACGCTCGCCGACGGCTCGCTGATTCACCTCATGGCCTTCGTGCCGCCGGCCGCGTCCGGCGCAGTCACCGTCGCCTACGATCCGCAACGTGTCGTCGTTATGGGAGCGCCGCCGTGAGGCTGTTCCTCGGGCGCAATGCCTTTCCGCTGGCGATCGGCGCCATCGCGGCGGTATTTCTCACGCTGTTCTTTATCGTTCCGCTGCTCAAGGTATTCGGTGCCAGCATCCTCGATGCGACCGGCAAGACCTTTACGCTGTCGAACTATGTGAACATCCTGTCGAACCGCTTCTTTCTCAATGGCCTGACCAACAGTCTCACCATCGCGGTGGCGGCCGCTGTCTGCACGGTCTTGGTCGGCGTTCCGTTCGCGTTCTGCCTGGCGCGGCTGCCGATCGGCGCCAAGCCGGTGCTGCTCGCGCTCGCCGCCCTGCCCCTGGTGCTGCCGTCGTTCGTCGGCGCTTACGCGCTGGTACTGTTGTTCGGCCGTTCCGGCATCGTGACCGGCATGCTGCAATCGCTCGGCATTCCGTTCGAATCGATTTACGGCGCCAAAGGCATCGTGGCGGTCTATACGCTTACGCTCTATCCTTACGTGGTGCTGCCGGTCACAGCCGCGTTCAAGTCGGTCGATACCTCGGTCGAGGAAGCCGCGCAAAATCTCGGCGCCTCGCGTGCGCGCATGTTGCGCACCGTGACGCTGCCGCTGGTCCTGCCCTCGATCCTCGCCGGCGCACTGCTGGTGTTCATCGAGGGACTGGAGAATTTCGGCGTGCCTTTCGTGCTGGCCGAGGACAAGACAATATTGTCGGTGGAGGCCTACAAGCTGTTTGTCGGCGAGACCACGGATAATCCGGCGTCGGCCGGCGTCCTCGGCGTGCTGCTGGTGGTCTGCACTATCATCGCATTGTTGATTCAGCGCGCCATGCTGTCGCGGCGCCGTTATGCCACCGGCGCGCGGCGGTCCGCTCCGTTGCTGGAGGTGAGCCCCGCCCTGCGCCGCCTCGCAGCCGCCTATTGCTGGACCGTCGTCGGTGTGGCCATCGTTCCGTTCGTTGCGGTCGTGGTGATCTCGTTCATGCAGTTCACCGGGCCGGTGCTTCAACTCGGCCTCTCGACCGATAATTTCGCGCAACTGTTCCGGCGCTCCTACCGGCCGCTGACCAACACGCTGCTGCTGGCGACGTTGGCGGCCTGCGGTGCGACGCTGATCGGCGTCCCGATCGGCTACATCGTGTCGCGCCACCGTTCGCGCCTGTCGGCACTGATCGATATCGTGGCGACGTCGCCGTTCGCGGTTGCCGGCACGGTGCTCGGTATCGGCCTGGTTATGGCCTACAGCAGCGGCTTCTTGATCCTGACCGGCACGTGGATCATCATGGTTCTCGCCTATATGGTGCGCAAACTGCCGTTCTCGGTGCGCTCGGCCGGCGCGATCCTGCAGCAGATCGATCCGAGCCTCGAGGAAGCATCGATCAATCTCGGGGTGCCGCCCGCGCTGACATTCTGGCGCATCACGGTGCCACTGATGCTCGGCGGCATCGTCGGCGGTTTCGTGCTGACCTTCGTGACGGTCGCGTCCGAACTCAGCGCCACCATCGTGCTCTACAGCGGCCCGTGGTCGACCATGACCATCGCGATGTTCCAGGCGCTGGAAGGCACCAGCCCCGGCATCGCGGCCGCGGCCGCAACGGTGCTGATTGTCTGTACGCTGCTCCCCGTGGCGCTGGTATACCGTCTGCTGCGGCGGCATGAACTATCGATGACATGATAGGACAACACCAATGATCGACCTGCGAAGCGACACCATCACACTGCCGACCGAGGAGATGCGCGAGGCAATGCACCGCGCCGAGCTCGGCGATGATTCCCGCGAAGGCGATCCGACCGTCCGCCGCCTCGAGGACCTTGCCGCCAACATGACCGGCAAGGAGGAAGCGCTGTTCGTCGCAAGCGGCACGATGTCGAACCTCGTCGCACTGCTCGCCCACACGGGGCGCGGGGGTGAAGTCCTGCTCGACACCGAATCGCACATCATGCGCAGCGAGATGGGCGGTATCGCATCGCTCGCGGGCCTGTTCTACCGGACAATTCCGTCGACCCGGGGCGCGCCCGATCTCGAGGAACTTGACGCAAACCTCAACGAACGGCTGGCGTCCAACAAGCTCGCGACCGCGCTGGTCTGCGTCGAGACGACGCACAATAGCGCCGGCGGCGCCGTCCTTGTGCTCGACTATCTGGCTACGCTGCGCGCGCTGACGGCTGAGAAGAACATTCCGGTGCATATTGACGGTGCGCGCATCTTCAACGCCGCGGTCGCGCTCGGCGTTCCGGTCGCGCAGATCGCGCGCCATGCGGACAGCATGGGCTTTTGCGTCAGCAAGGGCCTGAGCGCGCCATTCGGTTCGGTGCTGTGCGGCTCGTCGGCCTTCATCGAACGCGCGCGTGCCTATCGCCGCATGGTCGGCGGCGCGATGCGTCAAGCCGGTGTGATGGCGGCGGCCGGGATCGTCGCGCTTGAGACCATGGTCGATCGGCTCGCCGACGATCACCGGCGCGCGAAACGGATCGCCGAGGGCGTGCATGCCGTCGACCCGCGTCTGACCGATCCGAAATCGGTCGAGACCAACATCATCATGCTGGAAATCGGACACACCGGCGTCGGCGCCAAGACCTGGATCGCTGCGCTCGAAAAGCATGGCCTGAAAGCCGGTGCCTGGAGCCGTAAATCGCTGCGGCTGGTCACGCATCGCCACATCGACGATGCGGCGGTTGAGACGGTGCCGGGGATCATCCGCGCCGTTTCGGCGGAACTTGTCGGCCGCGATGTGAAAGTGGCCTAAAGGGCGGCCAGATCGGCTCCGGCTCGCTGGACGGGCGCAGCAACCTCACGCGCGTCGAGCAGGTGGCAGGCGGCCAGGTGTCCTTCGTCGGTCGGCTGCAGCTCTGGCTCCTCGACGCGACAACGATCGAATGCGTAAGGGCAGCGGGTGTGAAACCTGCATCCCTTCGGCGGATTGATCGGGCTCGGCACGTCACCTTTGAGAATAATGCGCTGGCGGTTCGCGCCCGGCTCCGGCACCGGCACCGCCGAAAGCAGCGCCTGGGTGTAGGGATGCTGGGGCGCCGCGAAAATCCGCCGCTTCGGCGCAATTTCGACGATCTTGCCAAGGTACATCACGGCGACGCGATGCGTCATGTGCTCCACGATCGCGAGATCGTGGCTGATGAACAGCATCGCGAGACCGAGCTCTTTCTGCAGGTCCTGCAGCAGGTTCACGATCTGCGCCTTGACCGAGACGTCGAGCGCCGAAACCGCCTCATCGCAGATGATCAGGTCGGGGTCGGCGGCGAGCGCGCGGGCGATACCGATGCGCTGGCGCTGCCCACCAGAGAACTCGTGCGGCCAGCGCCCCGCGGCATCGCGCGGCAGGCGGACTTTGTCCATCAGCGCGGCAACCCGCGCGTCGAGATCGGCCGACGATGATGCGAGACCGAAATTGCGGATCGGCTCGGCGACGATGTCCTTCACGCGCATGCGCGGATTGAGGCTCGAGAACGGGTCCTGAAACACCACCTGCATGCGGCGGCGGACCGGCCGCAGCGAGCCTGCCGAGAGATCATCGATGCGCTGGCTATCGAGAATGACCTGGCCGCCGGTGATGTCGAACAGCCGCAGGATCGCGCGGCCGACCGTGGATTTTCCGCAACCGGATTCGCCGACGAGCGAGAGCGTCTCACCGCGCGCGATCTGGAACGACACGCCATCCACCGCATAGACGTAGGCCGGCGTGCGCCCAAGGAATCCGCCGCGCACGCGAAAATGCTTCTTGAGATCGTTGACCTGGAGGAGTGCCGCGCTCATGCGGCGATCTCCTCGCGCTGCGCGTAGTGACAGGCGGCGATATGGGCCGGCGCCTTGAGCGCGAGCGGCGGCGCGACCTGGCGGCAGAGATCAGTCGCCAGCGGGCAGCGGCTGGCGAACACGCAACCGATAATGCGGTTCTTCAGGCTCGGGACGAGACCGGGAATCTCGGCAAGCCGCGTCGCCTCGCCGCTCACCGACGAGCCGAGCTTTGGCACCGCGCCGAGCAGGCCTTGCGTGTAAGGATGGCGCGGCGAGCGGAACAGCTGCCCAACCGGCGCCTCTTCCACCTTGCGGCCCGCATACATCACCATGACGCGCTCGGCGACCTCCGCGACAACGCCGAGATCGTGCGTGATGAGAATGATGGCAGCGCCGACGCGGCGCTTGAGGTCGCGCATCAGGTCGAGGATCTGCGCCTGGATGGTCACGTCGAGTGCGGTCGTCGGTTCGTCCGCGATCAGCAGTTTCGGATTGCAGGCAAGCGCCATCGCGATCATCACGCGCTGGCGCATGCCGCCGGAAAGCTGATGCGGATATTCGCGCACACGGCGCTTTGCCTCCGCGATGCCGACCAGATTGAGCATCTCGACCGCGCGATCCTCCGCAGCGTCCTTACTCAAGCCCTCGTGCAGACGCAGCGTCTCGCCGAGCTGGCGCCCGATGGAGAGCACGGGATTGAGGCTCGTCATCGGCTCCTGGAAAATCATGCTGATGTCGTTGCCGCGAATCTTGCGCATCGCAGGCTCGTCGAGCTGCAGCAGATCGGTGTCCTGAAAGCGGATCGCACCGGCGAGGCGGCCGGGCGGCTCCGGGATCAGCCGCAGGATCGAATTCGCCGTGACGGACTTGCCGCAGCCGCTTTCGCCGACGACCGCAAGGGTCTCGCCTTCGGCAACCTCGAACGACACGCCGTCGACCGCACGGTTGACGCCGTCCGGTGTGCGAAAATGGGTCTGGAGATTTTCGACTTCGAGCAGCGCCATACTCAAAGCCCCTTTGCCAGACGCGGATCGAGCGCGTCGCGCATGCCGTCGCCGAGCAGGTTTACGGCCAGCACCGTGATCGACAGGAACACGGCGGGGAAGAACACGATGAATGGCTTCACCTGCCAGAGCGCACGGCCTTCGGCCATGATGTTGCCCCAGGACGGCGTGATCGGCGGCACGCCGGCGCCGATGAACGAGAGGATTGCCTCGACGATCATGGCGCTCGCGCAGATGTAAGTCGCCTGCACGGTCATCGGCGCGAGCGTGTTCGGCAGGATGTGGCGCAGGATAATCATCGGCGCGCGCGTGCCGGCGGCGACCGCAGCATCGACGTAAGGTTGCTCGCGCAGCGACAGTACCACGCCGCGCACAAGGCGCGAGACGCGCGGAACCTCGGCGATGGTGATCGCCATGACGACATTGCCGACGCTGCCGCGCGTTAGCGCCATCAGGGCAACGGCCAGCAGAATCGGCGGGATCGACATCAAACCGTCCATCACCCGCATGATGAACCCATCGGCCCAGCGCACCATGCCGGAGACAAGCCCGATCGCAAGGCCCGCGATAGATGAGAGGATCGCGACCGAGAAACCGACGACGAGCGACACACGCGCCCCATA
>JBBWZU010000240.1:0-11882 GCA_039649225.1 Hyphomicrobiales bacterium
CGGATCGTCGGCACCGAGTTCAATCATTTCATCAGGAGACTGGAAGAGAAAGGCGCGACGGTCCTGTTCATCGCCGATACGTGCCATGGCGGCGGCATGACGCGCGATGTCGATCCGCGCGCCGGCGAGTTGAGCTATCGGCAGGTCCCGGCCTATCAGATTCCGAACGATGCGCTGGTTCCAGTCTCGACGGCGTCCGAGGCCTTCCTGACCGAGGCCGATTTTGAGCGCAGCGCATTTCTGGCGGCCGTGGACCGGAAGACAAAGGCGCCCGAGATCGTGATCCCGGGCGTCGCGGGCCATCGTGGCGCCTTGAGCTACGCGGTGGCGCGCGCGCTCGAAGGCGCGGCCGATGCGAATGCCGACGGCAAGGTGACGCTGAAGGAATTGTTCGGTTACGTTCGTCAGGTCGTCTATCAGCTTTCGGATCAGCGTCAGAACCCGGTCACGGTCAGCTCCCCGCACCGCGATGTCGAGCACGACGTTGCCTTCGGGCTGAGCCGCGGCGTTCGAATCGTGGATGCACCGGAGATAAAGCCGACCGTGATCGCGTCGTCGGCCGCAGTGCCGGCGCCTCCAGCGGCTGCACCGGCGCCGTCGGCGGCCACCAAGGCGCCGATCGGCGAACGGGTGCGTGTCGCGGCGCTCGACGGCAAGGCTGCATGGTTCGAAGGCTTGGCGCCGCGCGAGGCGCCGTTCGAGGTGGTGCTGCCATCGCGCGGGCCGGATTTGATCTGGGACGCCGCATCCGGCGATCTTCTGGCCGGCGCCGATGTGATCGCGTTCCGCCTCGATAAGGCGGACCTTCCGAGCGCGATCGATCGCGCCGCCGCGGTGCGTGCGCTGAAAACCATGGCGGCGCAGTGGCCGCAGGCCGTGAGAGTGCTGCCGGATGACTCGCTGCGCCGGGAGGGGAGCCGCGCTTTCGTCGAGGTCGCCAACCTTCAAGGGCGCGCGCTCATTTTGCTGAACATTGCCGGCGACGGGACCGTGCAGATGCTGCATCCGATGCGGCCGGATGCAAAGCCGATGCGCGATGCGGAGTTTCGCGTGCCGGTGCAGGTGCGGCGGCCCTATGGGGCCGACTTGGTGGTCGCCATCTCATCCGAACAGCCGCTACCGCAGCTCGAGCAGGCGCTGCGGGCGCTGAACCAGCGGCGCGGCGCCGTCGAGGCGCTCAGACTCGTCGAACGCTATCGTTCGCCCGGCCTGCGCATCGGCGCTGCCGGCATCTTCACGGCGCCCTGATGCCTCGATTCTTAAGTTTGCGTCTTCGTCGCCTCATCCTAGCGAGCGAGCGCACCACACTCCGGCCTCATCCCAAAGTGCGAGGGCAAAGCTCGGGCCTCGAAGGATGGCCACGGATACAGAGCTTGCCGCCATTCTTCGAGACGCCCGCCGCACGGGCTTCTCAAGATGAGGTCTGTGTGTGTCGCGGGCATTTCAGGACAAGGGCCATGTGTGTTGCGAGCACTTCAAAAGTCCGCATCGCGGACGTGCGGCACCGCCTATTCCAGCCTGGTGTGATGGCCGTCACACGGCGCGGCGCGGTATCCGGTACGGTGCCGCGCAGCCTTGGCACAATCTCGCAATGATGTGGGTTATCGCGATGCCACGAAGGTTTCTGTTGGCGTGTCTGTTGCTGGCCTGCTGCATCGGCCTCGCACGCGGCGACGAGCGACGCATTGCGCTTGTGGTCGGGGTGTCGAACTACAAGCACGCTCCCCGGCTGGGCAACACTCTCAATGACGCCCGCGACATCGGCAAGGCGCTTGAACGCGTCGGGTTTGAAGTCGAACTCCTGATCGATCCCGACCGCGCCAGTCTCGAGGCCGGGGTGCGAAAACTGCGCCAGCGCGCGCAGGGTGCGGATGCGAGCCTGCTCTATTACGCGGGCCATGCGCTCGAGCTCGGCGGGCGCAACTGGCTGCTGCCGGTCGAAACCGAATTGCAGAGCGATCGTGATCTGCGCTTCGAGGGCCTCGATCTTGATTCCGTGCTGGAGCAGATGGAGGGCACATCGCGCTTCTCGCTGGTTTTCCTCGACGCATGCCGGGACAATCCGTTCCGGACGAAGATCGCAGCCGGCACACGTGAAGCGCCGACACGCGGGCTTGCGCGCGTGAACCCGGGGAGCGGGACGTTCATTGCCTTTTCGACCGCCCCCGGCACGGTGGCGCAGGACGGCACCGGCGCCAACAGCCCCTTTGCGGGGGCATTGCTGAAGCGCATCGAAATCGCCGGTTTGGAGCTGCGCAGGATGCTCTCGGAAGTGCGCGTCGATGTGCGCGAGTCCACCGGCGGTCGGCAAATCCCGTGGGAGAATTCGGCGCTCGAAGGCGACTTCTTTTTCAGCAAGCCAGCCGTTAATGCCCCGAGCGCCGCGACCGTTGCGCCAGCGCAGGCCGACCGCGAGCTCGCGTTCTGGAATTCGATCAGCGCCAGTCGCGACCCGGCCGATTTCAGGGCCTATCTGGCGCAATTTCCGCAAGGGTTTTTCGCCGAGCTTGCGCGCAATCGCATGGCCCAGCTGCAGGTTGCGCTCGCCGGCCCGGCGGTGGCTCCCGAGGCCAGCAAGCCGGCGACGCTCCCCCCGTCACCATCGGTGCCCGCAACACCAACCATCACGGCCGCAACGCCGTTCCACGAGACGATGGCGCAGCGCTTTGCCGCCGTCGCGCCGAGCCGATCGCCGTCAGAGCGCGAGGATATCATCCACGCTTACGAACGCCTGCCCGAGCCAAAGGCACTGGTGATGATGCCCGGCACGACGAAGACCTATAGACTTGCCGGCGTGGTCGCCGCGGAAAACGTCGAAGAAAATGTTCTCGAGCATTGCCAGGTGTTTTTAGGAAGCCCGTGCGCGCTCGTCGTCGTCAATGAAAAATTGGCGCCGCTGGCGCCGAACGGACAACCGCCGACCCGCGACATGCCGCGTGTCCATTTCGCCGGGCGCTTCTCGCTGGACCAGGTCCCGGGGTTGCGATTGGACTTTCTCAGCCGCGCCGACATCCGCGGCTATGCGGCGGCGGCTGGCCCAAAGGCGGCGGTCTATCATCCAACGGGGCGCCTGTTCGTCGCCACGGCGGCAGCCAGTCAGCGCGCCGCCGAGGAGCAGGCGCTTGGCGCCTGCAATTCCGATCCGGTGCGCAAAGGCGCCATCGGCGTCGCCACCGAGGCGCTGTGCTATCTCTATGCGGTGGGCGACCAGGTCGTTCTGCCGCGACGGCTGACGGCGCCGCAATCGACCGCGACCTCGATCGGCGAGGCCATCGCGATGGCCACGCGGGACCGGAACCTCGCCGGCAACTATGCGGCGGACCGGGCACCGAAGGCGCTTGCGGTCGAACTGGAGAGTGGCCGCGCGTTCCGCTGGATTGGCGGACCTTCCACCGAAGGCGCAGAAGGCAATGAGCGCGGGGTACTGGAGGGCTGCCAACTGCGCTTCGCCCAGCCTTGCGTTCTCATGGCGGTGAATGACGAGTTGCGCACGAACGACCCGCGTGCCGCGCCGCGCCGCAACATGCCGCGTATCGGCTACGCGGGCGCCTATCGGGCGGACCAGGTCCCGCTGGAATGGGACGCGAAGGGCAAGGAGATCGTGAACGGCTATCTGGCGCGCAAGGGTCAAAAGGCGATGGCGATCCGGCCTAGCCCTGGCTCCATCGCGGTATCCTCCGGGCACAAATCGATCGCGGAGGCCGAGCGGAAGGCATTGGAAATATGCAACGGCACCAAGGAGTCGCCCTATCCCTGCTTCCTCTACGCGGTGAACAACACCGTCGTGCTGCCGCAGCGGCGCACGGAGGCAAGCCGGTGAGCATGAAGCGCATTGTTGCGATCGTCCTTGCTTTGGTGCTCGCCCCGACGGGGGTGCGCGCGCAGGGCGCCGTCATCGAGACACTCGACGATCTGCGGCAGGCCAAGGATCCGCCGGAATATCGCAGCGTCGTGCCGCGGCGGGCCGAGGTGCCGAACGTACCGCCGCCGCGCGAGCAGGCCGACACCGGATCCTGCACCTCCTGGAGCGTGACCTATGCGGCGGCGTCCCAGGCGGCGCGGCGCATGGGCCTTGGGTCATCGCTGATCCTCAGCCCGGCGTTCACCTACAACGCCGTGTCGAGCGATCGCAGTTGCCAGCGTGCGACGTCGATCTCGAAGACCCTCGACCTCTTGCGCGACCAAGGCGCGCTGCCGATCGAGGAATTCGTGTTCGATCCCGGATGGTGCGGGCGCCAGCCGACCGACGCCGAGCGCAAGCGCGCCGCCCGCTACCGGATCAAGGCCTGGAGCCGATTCGACGCAAAAGACATCGACGCCGTGAAGGCGCAACTTGCGCGCGGCGCGCCGGTGATATTCGGCATGCGTGTCGGTCCGAAGCTGCGCGGCCATCGCGGCGAGGCGGTGTTCGACGCGGACGAAGGGAATTTTGCCGCGCATGCGATGATTGCCGTCGGCTACGATGACGCGAAGAACGCGTTCCGGATTCAAAATTCCTGGGGACGCAATTGGGGCGACGGCGGTTATGCCTGGTTCTCGTATGATTTCTGGAAACGCAGCACACAAGTGGCGTTCGTGATCGATTGAGACGGCCGTGATCGGCGCAATCCCGCAAGACCGGCGGCGGCTATTGGTTTATCGCGCGTCCGGACGGAAAACCGTTCCCACTTTTCCCGGACGGCGCTCTAGCTCTCGGAGCTTGAATCGGCTGCGGGATCGCCTGCCAGCGAACCCTCGGCGATCAGCCTTTCCCGGTCTTGCGCCAGAAGGCGGTAGCACGCCGCCAGATCGGCATATCGTTTCTTGAGCGTCAGGTCGGCCGTATCCGCCGCCAGCCGGCTGAATTCGCCCGCCTTGTCGATGTATTCCGTAACGCTGCGCATTCCGGTTGCCCCCTGCAGCCGATCTTATGGACGCTCCGCCCCGGTGCAAGCGTTCCTCAGGGGGCTGAATCTCAAAAAACAGAGAGGCAACAGATCCCATAGACCCGGCATACTGGGCCATAAGCGCCGGCAAACCTTGCCGGCAATCAGAAGCCGAAATGGAACAACAATATCCCACTATGCGTTGTGGTATGTTATTCTGCCGAAGGAGGTCCGCGATGATCGCCGACCCGCATGACCACATTCACGTCGCGCACGAAAACCAATGGGCGTTGCAGCTGATCGCGCTTGTCGCCGCGATCATCATCGTCGCCGGCATGTTTTTTGTGCTGAATTCCGCGAGCAAGGAGTATGCGATGGCGGACGCCAAGGCGCCGCCGGCGCTGAATAGCGTTCCGCTCGCAAATCCGGCAGCCAACCCGGCGCAACCGCCGGCGCTTTAAAGGCGAACAACCGCGCGTGCAGGGGACGTCTGAACCCCACACGAGCCGGCGGCATTATCTCTCCGGAGATTCAAGGGAGAGAGACAATGACGGACGGCCAAGACCGACCCGCCGACGGCTCCCGCAAGCTCGTCGGCCGCAAGGACATCAGCGACTATACCGGCGGCTGGGGCATACCGGCCTTCATCGCTGCTGTCGTTTTCATTGCCGGCGTCTTGATCTTCAGTGCGGCAGGACCGGAGCGCACCCGGACCGCCACGTACAACAATCTCAAGCCGGCGAGCAGCCAGCCGTCTCCGGCCGGCGAGGCGCGGGGACGCAAGGTCCCCAACGCCGAGATGCCAACGGCGCCGCGCTAGAAAAAACCGCACAGCCCGGGAATGAATCGCCGACGCATCGCTGATGCGCTGCAGCGCGTACGGGACACAAGGGAAAATAAGCAAAAGTCGTGGATGCCAACAAGCCCGGCCATGACGAAGGTGCTACGCCAACGAGACTGCGCCGCTATATCCGTTCCTTGTCGACGAACCGCACGCCCGCGATCAAAGCGAGCTGCCAGACCCTGCTGCACAACCGGCGGCCGCTGCCATCCGGCAATAGCGACATCAGGAAATATTGCGGCAGAACGGCTTCCTTGAACAACTCGAGGCGTCCGCCGGTTTTCGAGAGGTCGCGGATCTTGCACGGAAGAAGGAAGTTGCCGTCCTTGTCGTAGATCGTGGCCGGCGTATCGAGTATCTCGCGCGGCTCGCGGCGGCGCTCGTGCGACTCAGCCTGAGATTTATCGCCGCCGTCCGGACCCGCATTGCCCGCCTCGTGCGGCAGGATATAGGTCTTGGTCTGATTGCACTTGGCGCATAGATAGGTGTGCCGCGCCAGTTGCTGCGCAACCGGGTGCGGCGTGATAGCGGCCAGGACCATGTCCGTGTTGCACGCGGGACATGGCGCTGCCTGCTCGTTGGTCGCGGCCTGAGGCATCAGGTAATCTACCATCATGGGTGTTAATATCGTGTTCATTGACCGTTCGTCAGGTGGGCGGCCAGACATCCTTATTGCTTATTTGGGCAAGCGGGCTCGCGGTGGGGCGCTGACCTGCCGCTCGATCAGCCGGCGGGCGACCGGCGGATTGGGGCCGTAATGCAAGGCGCGGACGCGATCGCCGATTTCGGCGTCGGCCTGCGTCACGCGCTGGTTGTGACGGATGTATTCCACCCAAGTCGGGCTTTCGTAGCGCTCGATCCAGAGCTCCGGATTGACGAGGTCGCGCAGCAGGGTCCATTGGCGCGCGCCGTCGCGTTTGCGGATGCGCCGGCGTTCGGACATGGCGCCGAGGAATTCAAAGACGTCCTCGTCGTGGATCATATATTCGACGGTGACGATGATGGGGCCGCTGCGCGGCTCGATATCGACGGCGATCTGGGGTTCGCGCCAGCGGCTGAGCGGGTCGAGATTGAGCGCCGTCAGCGGCGGCAAAGGCGAGGGAAGGCCGAGCGCGGCGCCGGCCAAGAGCGCCCCGGCCGCGGCGAGCAGGGCTTGCTCGATGCCGTAATGCAGCGTCAGCCAGCCCCAGATCCAGCTGCCGCCCGCCATGCCGCCGAAGGTCGCCATCTGATAGAGCGCCAGCGCGCGCCCGACGACCCAGCGCGGCGCCGACAATTGGACCGTCGCGTTGAAGGTCGAGAGCGTCAGCACCCAGCACGCGCCCGCGGCGCACAGCGCCAGCAGGGTCAGCCACATCCACGTACTGAACGCAGCCAGCGCGACGCTGACGGCGAACACCACGAAGGTCGCGCGCACCAGCGCCTCGGTGGTCAGGCTGTTGCGCAGCCGCGCGCTGAAGAACGCTCCGACAACGGCGCCGATGCCGAAGCCGCCGAGCAGAATCCCGTATGTCAGCGGACCTCCCCGGATCAGATCGCGCGCGATCAGCGGCAGCAGCGCGAGCGCGACAATGCCGCCGAAGCCGAACGCAAAGCCGCGCAGCACGACGCTCAGAATATTCGGCGACATCGCGACGTAGCGCAGCCCGGCGCTCATCGCGATGCCCATGGTTTCGCGCGGAAGCAGGCGTTCCTGGCGGGCAGGGTGCCAGCGCAGCAGCACCGTGATCAGCGCCACGTAGCTCATGGCATTGAGCACGAAGGCGGTCGCGACGCCGGTCGTTGCGACGATCAATCCGCCGAGCGCCGGCCCGACGCTACGCGCGGAGTTGAACCCGGCGCTGTTGAGCATCGTGGCGGCCGGAATCTCGCGCCGCGGCACCATGTCGGCGACGGATGATTGCCATGCCGGATTGTTCAGCGCGATTCCGCATCCGATCAGAAACGTGAAGGTCAAAAGGAGCCAGGGCCCGATCAGGCCGAACCATGCCGTGACGGCGAGCGCGACCGATACCACGAACATGAAGCTTTGGGCCGTCAGCATCACGAGGCGGCGATCGTAATTGTCCGAGATCGCCCCCGCGGCGAGTGAAAACATCATCACGGGAAGCGTCGTCGAGGCCTGCACCAGCGCGACCAATTCGGGCGAGGTCGCGATCGTGGTCATCAGCCAGGAGGCGGCGACGGCCTGGATCAGTCCGCCGAAATTCGACACCAGCGTTGCCAACCAGATGGCGCGGAAGATCGGCTGGCGAAGGGGAACGAAGGGCGAGGCCGACGGCTGCAGCGACGCAATGTCCGCCGGTTGGGTTGCGGCGTCGGCGATATCTTCGACCGGTTCGGCATTCAGGTCGCCTGGCATGCTTAATGGCTAAAGTATGCGGCCCGCTTTGCCAACCCGTGAAAAGACGTGACCGGCCCGCAAGCGCCGGGCTCAACTCGGCTTTTTGGGGATTGATACAAAAAAAAGCGCGACCGCATTCAATCCGCCCAACCTTTGCCCGCCGCAGGATGACAAACCAAGCAGGTTCGCACGTTCGGCAGGCCGCCAAATTCCCCAGGGGGCCGGGAGCGGACGCACGTCTGTAGCCTCGGCCGAGACGAGTCTCGCAACGCGAACCGAGTGCCGAAGGTCTTGGCCGAGAGAGGCGGTATGGACACTTTCACCGAAGCCTATCAGAAATCGCTCAAGTTGCTGAAGACCAAGTGCTTCGATCCGCGCTGGTCGGATCTTGAAGCGCGTATCAAGGTTCTGTTCGCGGCTGCCGGGCCAAATGCCGCTGAGGCCGCGGTTCTCGATCTCATTCGCGCGCGACTCGCTGCACAAAAGAAGGACACCAGCGACGACGCATGGTCTGCCTATTCGGAGTCCGATGAAATCATCGATCTCAGCCGCCCCGACGTAGCCGGGTTTCAGGATCGGGCCGCGCTGCTCGACATGCTCAGGAATTTCTATCTGGTACAGCAGGCCGGCAATCAGCGCGTTTGGGTTCTGGACGGCGCGGCCGGTATCGAACGGTGGATGTATGACGAACTGAGCGGCAATACCAAGGACGACATGCGGCGCAAGCTTGCCGCCAACGTGTTCGAGGCCATGGGTCCCAGTATCAGGCGGATGCTTCCCGAAGCCCTTCAAGTCGCCCGCAAATGGAGCATGGATGTCGCCGGCCGTCTCAGCGCGCCCGACGCGGAAACAACCGCGGCGGTCAAGCGCTGGTTCCTGATCGGCGATCCCGGCGCGGGAAAAGTCAGGAGAACGACCGCGACCTTGCTGAGCGGCTTTAAGAAGATTGCGGCTATGAGCAATGCGGCGGACATCATTTTTTCCGATGACCCGCCGCATCGAAAGCGCGATGCCGAGCGAGGCGAAATTCGAATCGCCGCCGTGGATCGCACGGACAAGATGGTCGTCATCTACATCTACCCAGCCTTTTTCAAATCGGCGAAAAGAAACAAGCTCGGTCAGTACCCGAAAATGTGGGAGGCGGCGAACGCGCTGATTCATGAATTCTCGCATCGGGCGTTAAAGACCCTGGACGTCTACGAGACCAAGTACCACGGCCTCAAGCCGCGCGAGCAATTCCCCCCGGCCGACGCCATCCAGAGCGCCGACTCCTGGGCGTACTTCGCGACAAATCTGGTCGGCGAGCTGCCGAAAGAGATTCTCAGCAACGCTTTGGATTGAACGCGCGGACGGAGCCGCCCGCAGTTCGGCAGCGAGTGGTTCGACCCTTCCAAAGTTTCAGCGCGCGATGGTGAGGGCCGGACTGTCGATCGGAGTCGACCTCGTTCCGCTCGCGAGAAGCGCTTTGTAGCCTTGATCGAGAATCCTGAAGACCTCGCCTGGCGCGCCATTCCCGATCTGCCGTCCATCGACCTCCGATACGGGCAGGATGCCGCCGGCCGTACTGCAGAGCAGCAGCTCGTCGCACGCGTGCGCCGACGAAACGCGCTGAACGATGCGCCGTTGCCCGCGGAGGAGAGCCTGCGGGCACGCCGCGCAGCACCTGAGCAACATCGAAAGGGCGAGCAGGCGGCTTTGCCCGCCCTACGGCTCGATGTGACATGCTCTAGTTCAGCGTCATGGATCTTGCGAGCTCTCCGACGCGCCGCAGCGCGTGACGATGCGCAGCGTCCCAGCGCCCGCCGAGCCCCAGTCGGATGCAGTGATCAAAGTGGCCCGTGGCACTGAACATCTTGCCCGGAGCAATAACGATCTTTTCCGCGAGGCAGGCTTGAAACAGCTCGAGCGAGTCGATGCGGTGCGGGAGCTCGACCCACAGAATGAAACCTCCCTGCGGATCGGTGACGCGCGTTCCGGCGGGAAAATACTGCGCGATCAATCCGCGCGCTTCTTCGATCCGTGCCGCGATGGTCCTGCGCATCTGGCGATATCCGGCCTCGATGCCCGGCTGCGTCAGCAGGTCGGCCAATGCCCGCTCGAGCATCGTCGTCTGGCTGCCGCTGGTTGATTCCTTGAGGCGCACCAGCTTCGGCCCCCAGCGCCCGGCGTCGACCCAGCCGAGCCGAAGCCCCGGCGCGATCGTCTTCGAGAACGATCCGCACATCATCACGTGTCCGGTGGCATCGAACGATCGGACCGCGCGGCGCTGTTCGTCGTGCTCGGCAAGATCGTTGTAGAGAACGTCCTCGACCAGGGGGATGCCGCGCGCGGAAACCAGATGCGCGAGGCGCTGCCGGTCGACCAGCGGGATGCTCGAGCCGATCGGATTGGAAAGCGTCGGCACCGCGAGCACGGCCTTGATGGGCTGCGTATCAGCTGCGAATTGCAGCGCATCGAGCGAGAACCCGGTGCGCGGATGCGTCGGAATCTCGAGCGCGCGCAGATGCAGGTTCTCGAGAATCTCCAGAAAGGCAAAGAGGGACGGGGATTCGAGCGCGATGACATCGCCGGGCCGCGTCACCGCCCGCAAGCACAGCGTAATGGATTCAAGGCAGCTGTTCGTGATGACGATGTCGCGCGGGTCGAGCTGGCATCCCATGCGCAGCGCATGGCGCGCGATGGCGCGGCGCAGGCTCTCGTCGCCGTAACCGGTCGTGTATTGGCACAAAGTTGCGCGATGGCGTTGCACGGCGCGGCTGACCGCACGGCGCACGCGCTCCTCGGCAAACAGGTCGGCGTTCGGGCAGGCCGCGCCGAAGGAGGTGTAGCCGGGATCATGCGCGAGATGCATGACGCGTGCGGCGAGCGAGCTGACGTCCACCGCCATGGAATCGGCGGGCGGGTTCGAGGCCTCGGGTTCCGGCAAGGCCGGCGGTCGCGCGGCGACGAAATAGCCCGAGCGAGGCCGCGCCTCGATCAGTTGTGCATCCTCCAGCATCCGATAGGCCTGCTGAACCGTGCCCATCGACACGCCGCGGCTGCGCGCCAGTTCCCGCACCGAGGGAATGCGTTCCCCGCGCGCGAGCGTGCCGGCACGGATCGGGGTCGCGATGGATTCGGCAAGCTGCAGGTACAGGATCTCGGCGTGTTGATCGTCTTGCATGCGCATTGTCTACCGCGAAACCGCCGAGGCCGACTGATACAGATGACCGGCACCTCGTCTGATACAGATGCCTCATATTCCACGCTGTACCACATCAGATGATTGCCGGCTGTAGCTGTGCGTGCGGGCGCCGTGGACTTACCGTACAGCCCATGAAGTCTGTCAGCGGGAGAATGATCATGACCAAGCCCTATATCGGCGGATGCGCGTGCGGCGCTCCTACAGCATCCGCGGGCTCGCCTGGGACACAATGGATCCCACGCTGCAAAAGTTCGAGACGATGCCTGGCTAGATACCAGCTTGCGCATGGTCGACGAGGGTACGTTCCGCATCAAACTCTCACCTCATCCTGAGGAGGCGGCTAAGCCGCCGTCTCGAAGACCTCATGGTGAGGAGCGTCGCGCAGCGACGCGTCTCGAACCATGGCCGCAGGCTCCGAGTGCACGCCCTCGTGCTTCGAGACGCGCGGCTACGCCGCGCTCCTCAGCATGAGGTCTTCGAGACGCGATCCTTCAGATCGCTCCTCAGGATGAGGGCTTAGAAGCAAAGGATCAGAGCATGTTTCCGATCGACATCTGGGTGGCCTACACGGTTGCGAGTGTGCTGATTGTCCTCGCGCCGGGCCCCGACATTATTCTCTCGATCGCGCGCGGCCTGAGCCAAGGCCGC